>JAIRMF010000128.1 GCA_031258895.1 Dysgonamonadaceae bacterium
CGCACGCTCGGCACAAGCGGCACTCAGTATGTTTACAGCGGCAGCAATACCATCGGCGATGTTGCATGGTATAACGGTAATAACATCCATGCAAACCAGAGTACCAACGGTTCTAATTACGGAACCAAGAAAGTAGCAACGCAAGCCCCTAATGAGCTTGGTCTTTACGATATGAGCGGCAACTTATGGGAATGGTGTTGGGACAAGTTAGGTGGCTATGTAGATTGCTGCATTGAGAATCCTGATTCTTACGATCTAAGTAATACAGACTTCCTTAACTTCTTAGGTGATGGTTCGCGTCGCGTCTTACGCGGCGGCTATTGGAACTTTAGCGAGTCCAACTGCCGCGTATCGAGTCGCTACAACGACAACCCGATCTACCGGTTCAACAATATCGGCATCCGGGTTGTGTGTAAAGGAGATTAAAAAGAATTCGTTTTGTTGGTGAAAAAATGCCCCCGAAAGTTTTAGATACAAAACTTTCGGGGGCATTTCAAAATCAAGAGGCCCGCTCTCCTATCTAATCAAACCAAGAGAACAAAATTGCAGAAAACAGTCGAAAATACCAAACTTTTCTGTGATTATTTTATTGACATTCAATGAAAGGATAACTTAGTAAGGGATTGACTACTTACCTAATTTTCGTGCATTTGCCCTGAATTTTTATTCGTTCTGGCAGCTCGTAGGACTCTCTACCAGTTTTCACTGATGCAGATAAATTCCAGCGGGATGTGTTCATACACCAAAATCTCCGCCTGATAGTAAGGTTTTTCGTCGTCCGATAGCTCAAAGTACTGTTTTTTGAACAGCGGAAAATCGATCAACTGGAATGCCTCAATCGAGCCGCTTGCCGTTACCCCTTTTCTGCTTGCGTTTTGTACCGTAAAGATTGTTTTCTCCATGAAAATGACCTCGACGCTGATTTCCATGATTACAGGAGATAGAATCCTGTCGTGCCGCTGTGCTACGTATATCATCGGATGGTCGCTTACAAACGATACTCTTACGTAGTTTTGCAAACCTTTCTGGACGTCAAGATTCCTGGATAAATCGTTTCCGCCGGGGCGGAAAATATCAATGCCATTGCGCTGGCAATAAGCCCATGAATAAAGTCCCCCGTTCTTATTGATTGATTCAAGATTGCTCGAATCCGTGAAATGATAGAGTGTCGCTATCCCATATTTAAGTAGAACATTCTTAAATTCCTGCCAGTTATGCTTGTAACCGGAATAGAATCCATTTTCCTGCTTTTCCAATTTAGCATTATTAAGGGTTAAAGTAATAGGTTATTTTTATTGTTTTTGCCGATCAAATCCGTGCTCCCTGAATTCTTAATTCGAAATCTCACAGGAGGGACCCCTCGGCTCAAAACTATTTATTATCAAACTTAAAACGACAAAAGTAATAAAAATGTTTAACGTGACACACCATACTCAAAATATTTTTTACAATCGGATTAGAATTGAAAGTAAATGAATTTCTGTAAATCAGCCGTAATAAACTGGTAAAGTATAAAAACCGTAACTGTTACCACTATGGCCATTGCGACAAGCGGCATGCCTGAAAACCACAGCCGGTAACGGCGTTTCCATCTTTCCGGTAGCCAGTGAATGATCATTCCTGCTGCAATAAGAGTAAAAACATTCCTGTAACCCGATATTACAGGATTTATTATCGAAAAATCCCATGTACCTCCAATCTGTCCTATCATGCCGGTGGCACTTGTCCAGGCCTCACGGTTCGCCCCTGCAGGGTCGAGATTTGACCCCGAACGGAAAAACAGGCGGGTGAAAGTGATGAAAACAAAGGTCTGAAACACTGCCCATGACGTCTCAATCCATCCGTAACCGGTACTCCTGTTTGAAAAAAAAACGTGAATAATAGAACAGACGAGGGTCCCCACAAGCAAAACCGTCGACCAAACCAAAGCAATAGTCCAAACAGGTTTCCTGAACACCAGCCAAAAAATAAGCGTAACAACCGTCAACAGTACCGTTGTAATGATGCGGCTTGTCGTTGACCTCTCCTTCCAAAATTTAAAGGTCAATATGCCTAACCCATTCAACCCACCCCAAATGACAAAATTCCAACTTGCACCGTGCCACAGTCCGCCAAGCAGCATTGTATCCATATTGTTGAGGTTGGTTGTGATTTTCTTTCTTAACTCCGGTTTCAGCTTGGCTATGGCTAACAGCATAGCTCCGACAAGCAAGACGGAGCAGGTTACATAAATATTCTCCACAAGAATGACCGCAATGATGACAACGAAAATAATGCAGAAATACGTGCCGAAGGTATCCTTACGGTTGCCGCCAAGCGGAATGTAGAGATAATCCTTCAACCATCTGGAAAGTGAAATATGCCAGCGTTTCCAGAAATTACCCGCATTTGTGGCCTTGTAAGGAGAATTGAAATTCTTCGGCAAATAAAATCCAAACAGCATGGCCACCCCGATTGCAATGTCGGTATAACCCGAAAAATCAGCGTAAACTTGGAGCGAATAACCAAATAGCGCCGCCAGGTTTTCAAAACCGGAAAACATCACGGGATTTGCAAATACACGGTCAACAAAGTTCACGGCGATGTAATCACTCAAAATGATTTTTTTCGCCAGTCCGTTCATTATCCAGAAAACTGCAATGCCGAACTGTCTACGTGAAAGGAAAAAAGGCCTGTAAATCTGCGGAATAAATTCGCTGGCGCGAACAATCGGACCGGCTACAAGCTGTGGAAAAAAACCGACGTAAAAAGAATAGTTCAAAATGTTGCGCACAGGCTCGACACGGTGACGGAAAACATCTGTTATGTAACTTATATTCTGGAAAGTGAAAAACGATATGCCTACCGGCAGAAAAATGTTTTCAATATCGAAACACTCACTACCTGTCACAGTATTACCGAACCAGGCAAAGACATCGAAAACCCGCAAATTAATTCCCAGCAAACTGTTGATCGTATCTGTCAGGAAATACACGTATTTGTAGTAGAAAAGCGTCGCCAGGTTAACCGCAACACCAACGGCAAGGTAGATCCGTTTTCTGAAATCTACAACGGAAGAAGCTATAACTTTCGCCTGAAAAAAGTTGAAAAGTATTGTAAAAGCAAGGAGAAGAACAAACAGTCCGCCGGTCTTGTAGTAAAAAAATATACTTGCAAATGCCAAAAAAGTGTTACGCAGCAGGATCTTATTACCAAGCAGGCTGAAACCCGCAAAAACAAGCGCAAAAAACGCCCAGAAATAAAACTGCGTAAACAGCAACGGAGAATCGGGATTGAAAACGAAAATATCTTTTAAAAACCGGAAAGACATCATACCTTCAAAAAACGGTCATATGTTGTCGTAAATGAATCCCTCGGACTGCATTTCACTACGGTCGTAGATATTCCGTCCGTCTATGACAACAGGCTGACGCATGACGAGTTTAATTGCTTTCCAGTCGGGCATTCGGAATTCTTTCCATTCGGTAATCATCAGTATAGCGTCAGCATCCACAGCAGCGTCGTACAGGTTCTTGGCATACAGCACCCTCTCGCCCAGCCTGCGCTGACATTCCGGCATAGCTACAGGATCGTAAACCGCGACACGGCAGTTACGTCCGAGCAACAATTCTATCAAAACCAGGGACGGCGCTTCACGCATGTCGTCAGTCTCAGGCTTGAAGGCAAGTCCCCAGATTGCAATGTTCTTATCGGAAAAATCTTCTCCAAAAATATCCTGCAAACGACGGAAAAGCACGGTTTTCTGGTAAATGTTCACTTCTTCCACAGCTTGCAAAACCTTCATCTTATACCCATTTTCATAGGCAGTCCTGACAAGCGCCTTCACGTCTTTCGGAAAACAGGACCCACCATAGCCGCATCCCGGATATAGGAACTTGTTCCCAATCCGCGAATCGGAACCGATGCCATTACGAACCATATTCACGTCGGCGCCAACCACACGGCAGAGGTTAGCAATATCATTCATAAACGATATTCGAGTGGCAAGCATTGCGTTTGCAGCGTATTTTATCATCTCTGCCGAAGGAATGTCGGTAAAAATCATCCGGTAATGGTTTATTGTAAATGGTTTGTAAAGCCGTTCCATAAGTGCACGAGCACGGTCGCTATCAGTGCCGACTACTACTCGGTCCGGCGTCATAAAATCTTTCACAGCAGTGCCTTCCTTCAAAAACTCAGGATTGGATGCTACATCGAATACAACGGAAACCCCGCGACAGTCAAGTTCTTCTGCAATTGCCGCTTTTACTTTTGATGCCGTCCCGACCGGCACCGTACTCTTGGTAACAACAAGGACGTATTTTGTGATATACCTACCGACAGTTCGCGCTACGTCAAGCACGTAACGCAGGTCGGCGCTACCGTCTTCGTCCGGAGGCGTTCCTACCGCCGAGAATACTATCTCTACTCTGTCCAGTACGGAGGCAAGATCTGTCGTGAATTTCAATCTGCCTGCAGCAGAGTTCTTCCTGACCAGGTCGTCAAGCCCCGGCTCATAAATTGGGATGATACCTCGTTTTAGTTTTGCTATTTTCTCCGTATCTATATCGACACAAGTTACATCGATACCCATTTCTGAAAAACAAGCTCCGCTCACAAGACCAACATATCCGGTTCCAACGATTGCAATATTCATGATTTGTTTTGATTTTGCTGATTTTCGGAATGCAAAGATAATGCTTTTCCTCGATGAGATTATTGTTAGTATTAACAAACGAATATTTTTTTGTACCTTCGCGACAATAATTAAACGAAAGTATGAATTTTATACAGCTAAATATTCAGGGTTTATGGCTCATCGAGCCGGAAGTTTTCGCCGATTCGCGCGGATATTTTATGGAAGCATGGAAGAAAGACGAGTTTGAACGTACTGTTGGAAAGGTTGATTTTATTCAGGACAATGAATCAAAGTCCTCATTTGGTGTTTTCCGTGGGCTACATTATCAGGAAGGCGACTCCGGACAGGCAAAACTTGTACGTGTCATTTGCGGCAAAGTATGGGACATGGCGGTAGACATCCGCAACAACTCACCGACTTTTGGACAATACTTTGCAATAGAACTCTCAGGGGAAAACCATCGCCAGTTCTTTATCCCACGTGGTTTTGCACATGGATTCCTTGTCCTGAGTGACACAGCGGTTTTTTCCTACAAGGTTGACAATGCTTATTCGCCTTCGACCGAACGGACGATTAATTGTTTTGATCCCGAACTTGCCATCCGGTTCCCTATTGACAGGGAAGTCATTATATTGTCCGGAAAAGATAAAGAAGGTATGTTATTGCGAGATGTTACAATATAGATAGTGATGAAAATAACGGATAATACAAAAAATAAATGAAAGGAATAATTCTGGCCGGAGGAAGCGCAACGCGCCTTTACCCACTTTCGAAATCAATATCGAAACAAATCATGCCGGTTTACGACAAGCCGATGATTTACTATCCGCTCTCAACGCTGATGCTTGCCGGTATCCGCGAAGTGTTGATTATCTCTACGCCTCGCGACCTGCCGGTATTCCGTGAGTTACTTGGTTCGGGACAGACGCTCGGAATGAAGTTCGAATACATCGTGCAACATACACCTAACGGGCTTGCACAGGCTTTTGTGCTTGGCGAACGTTTCATTGGGGGTTCACCTGTCTGCCTTATCCTTGGTGATAATGTGTTTTACGGGCAGAATTTTAGCCGAATGTTGGAAAAAACCGGTTTGGTCGAAGATGGCGCCTGCATTTTTGGGTACTATGTGAAGGACCCGCGTGCTTACGGTGTTGTAGAGTTTGATGAATCCGGCAAAGTGCTTTCCATTGAAGAAAAACCGGAAAAACCAAAGTCCAATTATGCTGTACCCGGACTGTATTTCTACGATAATACGGTAGCACTACGTGCAAAAGCGCTGAAACCCTCCGCCCGCGGAGAATACGAAATCACTGATCTTAACTGCACATATCTCAAAGAAGGTAAGTTAAGAGTTGAAATTTTTGGGCGCGGATTTGCGTGGCTCGATACGGGCAACTGTGACAGCCTTCTTGATGCAAGCAACTTTGTTGCAACGATCCAGAATCGTCAGGGTTTTTATGTTGCCTGCATCGAAGAGATCGCATGGCGCAAGGGCTGGATTGACAATAGCAGTCTGGAGCGGATCGGAATGAAACTCGTTAAAACGGAATACGGCAAGTATATACTTTCTCTGATAAACTAAAATTTACCATATGGTGTTCATTCGAAGGTCGAAAATTTCACTTTTAAGATTCGTTTCCTATCGATTTCGAGAATACGGAAGCTAAAATGCTCGAACGATATCACTTCCTTTTTCGCAGGGAAATTGCCTTTTATTTCGAGGATAAGCCCGGCGAGGGTATCGACTTCGCCGGTAAAGTGACCGAAAACCTTAGGGTCGATACCTGTTTCACGGAAAAAGTCAGTTAGTAGTATTTTTGCATCAAAGATATAACTCCCATCCTGCAATTTTATAAATTTCCGTTCATCTTCATCGTATTCATCGTTGATTTCTCCTACAATTTCTTCAAGGATATCTTCCATCGTAACGATACCGACTGTATTTCCGAATTCATCTATAACTACTGCCATTTGTGTTTTTGTAGACTGAAATTCTTCGAGCAAAGCGTTAATTTTCTTGTTTTCAGGTACGAAATATGCGGGACGAATAAGGCTTTGCCAGCAAAATTCGGCATGACGGTCGAGATATGGTAACAAGTCTTTCATGTAGAGGATCCCTTTAATATTGTCCGTTGTATCGGCATAAACTGGTATACGTGAATAGCCTACTTCGACTATGTAGCGTACTACGTCGTGAAATCCTGTGTTGATATTGAGATCAGTGACGTCAATTCTTGAGGTCATAATTTCGCTCGCTGTTTTATTGCAAAACCCGATGATACCTTCAATCATTTCCTTTTCCTCGGTTTGTTCCTCCATATTCCGTTTCGAGGTTTTCAAGAGCCCATTGGGAATATCAGTTAGTTTTTTCTTTGAAACCTGTTTCACAAAGCGGGTTGAATGTAACAGGGGCGTTGATATAGGGCTACTTATGCGGATCAAGCCATTCAGAAAAGGAGCAATTTTCCGAGCAAATGCTAATGCACGGTTTTGCATATAGATTTTCGGCAGGATTTCTCCGCAGAACAATATCAAGGTGGCAAGGATGATGATTTCCAGCAGCAATCCCAACAATAGAATATTGTTGGGATACAGAATTCGGTTGAAAGCGATTCCCAAAAACGCTACTGCACTAACATTCGCAAGATTTTTCCAAATCATTATAGTGGTCAGTAGACGGTCGGGCCTTTGCAACAGAGAAACGACCGCATCGTTGATCATTTCGCCTTCAAGTTCACTCTTCTTACTGGAGGAGAGCGAAAGGAATGCAGCTTCACAAGCGGACATCAGTGCCGATAGGCAGAGAGAGAAAACCGAAATACAAAGTGCGGTGATCTCACATGCGGAAACTTGATTAGTTCGAATACCTGAAATGATGAACGATAATATACTGTCGGGGTCCATATGGGGTATCTTAGAACGGCAAATCGTCCGCCTTTTCACCGTCTGATGCACTGTCCGTGTCTGAGGGTGGATTGGGAGATTGCGAAGGTCGGGTTTTTTGCTCTCTCTGTGCTTGAGTGCCGCCGGAATCGGGAGGTTCAGGGGATAGCGGACGGGATCCACCGGCGCCGTCAGGCCTGCGGTCAAGCATTTCCATGGTGTCTCCATAGATTTCCGTCACGTAGCGTTTGTTGCCGTTTGCGTCATCATAGGAGCGGGAGCGTATTTTCCCTTCGATGTAGATTTTGGAGCCTTTTTTTACGTATTTTTCAGCTGTTTCGGCCAGCCCTCGCCATAGGACGATGTTGTGCCATTCGGTTTTTTCGGGAACTTTTGTACCGTTTGCAAGTTCATAGCCTCGTTCGGTTGTCGCGAGTGAGAAATTAGCTACTGCTCCGCCGTTGTCGAAGTACCGTACGTCGGGGTCTTTTCCGACATGTCCTACTAAGATTACTTTGTTGATTGACATAAAAAAATTTATTTAAGATGAATGATATTCAAATTTTATTGGGTGGCAAATTTAGGAAAGAATTTTCAGACTGCAAAATTTTTCATCTATAATGCGAATATATTCCGTTCTTATCGGGATATTTACGTAATTTTGCCGTTGATAAAAGAATATAATTATATAAAACGAGATGAAGAGATTGAAGAGAGTAGTCGCCATTCACGACATTTCCGGGTTTGGCAAGTGTTCGTTGACTGTGGCGTTGCCGATTATTTCCGCTGCCGGAATTGAGTGTACTGTTTTACCTACGGCTGTTTTATCGACGCATACCGGTGGTTTTAGCGGGTTCACTTATCGCGATTTGACGGAGGACATTTCATCTATTGCCGACCATTGGAAATCGCTTGGCGTGGAGTTTGACGCTATTTACAGCGGTTTTCTCGGATCGTTCGAGCAATTGCATTTGATTGAAGGGTTTTTCGACACATTTCGCACTGACGATAACCTGATACTTGTCGATCCTGTGATGGCGGATAACGGGGAGCTTTACAAGATATTCACTCCTGAGTTTGCGGTTGGGATGCGCCGGCTGTGCGGCAAGGCCGACGTTATTGTACCGAACATGACCGAGGCTGCGTTACTTTTGGGCGAACGGTACGATCCAGGCCCTTACGACAAGGCATATATAGAGAATATTATGCGTCGACTGCATGGTATCGGTCCTAAGAAGATTGTACTTACGGGAGTGTTTCCCGACGAAAGACAACTCGGAGCGGCCTCGTATGACTCTGTCACCGGCGAAGTTTCTTTCGCCTACGCAGAGCGCATCACGGGATACTATCATGGCACGGGCGACGTTTTCGGGTCGGTGTTGCTGAGCGCGCTTCTTAACGGTTTCACGTTGCATGAAGCAACCTCTGTCGCAGTGCGTTTCACCGAATCGGCCATCAGAAAGACTGCTGATGAAGGCACCGACGTACGTTTCGGCGTCAATTTTGAACAAACCATTCCGGAACTGCTGAAGGATCTCGGGCGTTGATAGCGACTGTTTCCGATGGCCCGTATTTTGGGTGACGTCGGACCCGGGAAAGTGAACCGACTCTGTTGAGTTGGGAAAGTTTTCGAGAGTTAGACAAGTGTTGCAAGATGTTTGGGGAAGTTTCCGAGGAGTAGGCGGATGATGCAAGATGTTTGAGAAAGTTTCCGAGAAGTCGGCAGATGATACAAAATGTTTGG
>JAIRMF010000020.1 GCA_031258895.1 Dysgonamonadaceae bacterium
CTGTTGAGATGGTTAACTGGTATGGTGCTATTACTTATTGTAATAAATTAAGTCTTCTTGAGGACAGAGAACTATGTTATTCAGTAAAAGATGCGTCTGAGAACGAAATAGACTGGGCAGGTTCAGTTACTATTCCCACAAACCGCAATGACAATTGGGATGCTGCCTTCTGCGATTCCACTAAGAATGGTTACCGTCTTCCTTATGAGGCCGAGTGGGAATATGCTGCTCGCGGTGGTCAGAAGAGCCAATCGAAAAATGGTAGCAGCTATGATTATGACTATGCCGGCGATACTGAGATTTGCAAGGTTGGCTGGTATAACGACAATGACAACAAAAATACCGAATGTGCCAACCCTGTTCGCAATACTTACGGCACTAAACCCGTAAAAACGAAAGACCCCAATGAGCTTGGCTTGTGTGATATGAGTGGAAATGTTTTTGAATGGTGTCAGGATTGGCACAGGTCTTCTTACCAGCAGAACGAACCTCACGGCCCGTCCTACCGTCCCAGCTTGGATTCTTATCGCGTCTGCCGCGGCGGCTGCTGGTTCAGTGGCCTGGCGGGCTGCCGCGTCTCGTATCGCATCAGCAGCCACTCGTACCTCCGAGACAACGATATCGGCTTCCGGGTTGCATGCAAAGGGGAATAAATTCGGTTGACGCCGTCAAATTACCGGATGATCTGTTTTATGGCCCCCGTTTCGGGATAAAAATGTATCCTCACAGGAGCTTTCCTGTCCTCCAACAGAGAAGTCGCCAGAGTTTGCTTCCTGCCGAACTGAACTATCTGAAAAGTGTTTTTGTAAAGCAGGTTAACGCCGAAATATACCTCCACAGAAGCTTTACCCGGGATGTTGTAAACAATGCCCGACGACTCCTTCTCCTTCTTCCTGGAATCGACGATCACCTCCGGCGCCTCTTCCTCCGCCCGCCTGATGTTGATGTAGACCGGACTACCGCTCAAATCATCCGCGTCAACTATCCCGTTGTATTTGGAAAAACGAAAAATAACCTCCTTCTCAACCTCAGTTTCAGGCTCAATCTCAAATTCAGCATCAAACGTCTCTGTCGTCGAAGTGCCGGTAAACAGCTCGGTTAACGCCCTCTCCTGAGATTCAAGCTCGGCAAGGACAATCCTCATACCCTCACCGTCACGGGGCGCATTGTCGGCGTTGCCGGTCAACAGGTCATTGCGGCTCTCCCGAAGTTCATAAATGCGTTTCGCGGCAATCTCCGCCATCTTCATCGTAGAGCCCGCACGGAAATATTCCTCCGCCAACACCGACCCGGCGCCGACCGTCGATGTAATACCGGCCACAGCAGGAGTAACGGCTACTGTCGGCATTTCCGGAATATAATCGGCATTGATGGCGCAGATCAAGCCCTCTTCGGTGAGGCAAACAAAAGGTGCGGTAGTCTTTGACTTAAATTCAATAAGATAACCTTCCCGCTTGTCCGCAACCCCGGAACTCCTGACTTTTATTCCGTTCAAATTGCAGATAATGCCGTCCTCCATTATAACCGATTGCGGATCAAGCCGGAGAAAACGCTCGGCATATCTGGCGTAAATACCGGATTTCCTGACCGTGCGGCTGCAATTCGCCTCCAAAATAAGTACGGTCTTAGGTAAAAAATAACCCACTCCGTAGTTCGTGCTTTTGGTGGCGCTCATCTTGATGACATTGGTTTGCGAGTGAATCCCCAATGAAATCAATAAAAATAAAAACAAATACCCCTTCATACAACTGTAAAATTTCAATGATAACAGAGAGAAAACAATTCCTCCTCTTCCAAAAATTCATTGGCCGCGCCGAGAAGATCTTCCGCCTTCACAAGATCTATTTTCCGGTATGTCTCCTCAAGACTCTCACAACCGTTAAACCTTAAAAAACGCTTGCCTACGCCAAGCGCAAAGTTCTCGTGCTGGTCAGCTGAAATGCCCAACTGCCCCTTAAATTGCCTGACGGCAGCAGAAAATTGTGTGGCAGTCAGTCTGTTTTCCCGTAACTTCTTTAATTCGCGGCAAACCAATTCAAAGCATCTCTCACGATCCTTATGCCCGCAACCCAAATAAACGGTGAAAATACCGCAATCACTGTAAAAATTCAATCCCGATTCGACAGCGTAAACCAAACCCCGCTTTTCCCGCAATTCAACATTAAGACGGCTGTTCATGCCGGGTCCGCCGAGAATATTATTCAACAGTTGGAGTGCAATCCGTTTCCCGTCAAAGGCGGAACAAACTCTTTTCCCCGTAATCATGTGGCTTTGGTGCAGATCTTTGTCAACAGAAAGGCTACGGGCCGGAATGTCTTTGGGAATCTCCCGTCTGTAATCGGTATTCCCGTGCCTGTCCTCAACCGTCATGTATTTATCAACCAATCGCCTTAACTTGTTTTCAGAGAAATTGCCACTCAAAAAAAACGCCATCCTGCCGGGATGATAAAACCTTTCGGAAAACGAACGGCAGGAATCGGAAGTGAAACCGCGAAGACTGTTTGTGTCACCCAAAATATTGTGCCCTAATTCGCTGTTCTCAAAAAGAAGATTTTCAAATTCGTCAAAAATCAAGTCTGAAGGCGTGTCCTCATACATATTGATTTCATCGATCACGACTTCGCGTTCTTTCTCTATTTCCGACGCCGGAAACTGCGAATGAAAAACGAGATCGGACAACAACTCAACAGCCCGTTCCGTATCCTCCGAAAGACAAACGGCGTACAGAAAAGTCTCTTCCTTGTTTGTATATGCGTTCAACTCGCCGCCTACGGCCTCCATTCGGTTCAGTATATGCCATGCTTTTCGTTTGCGAGTTCCCTTAAAAAGATTGTGTTCGACGAAATGTGCGAGTCCGTGCTCTGTTGTCTGTTCGTCTCTTGCACCGGCGTCAACTGCAAATCCGGAGTAAGTTACCGGATTTTTGGAAGGCAAATAAATAATTCGTAGTCCGTTGGACAGAGAGAATGAAGAATAATGCATGAATGGTTAAATAACAGCCTTTACTTCGAGCGCCAATGCTTCGGCGTCTTCCATTGTTGGCGCTTCGGTGTATATACGGATAATGGGTTCGGTATTCGACTTTCGTAAATGAACCCACCGGTCGGGAAAATCCACCTTTACGCCATCCGTATCATTTATCGGATACGCCGCATAATGCTTTTTGATAGACGCGAGTATAGCGTCGATATCGGTTCCCTTAGAAAGTTCGATTTTTTGTTTGGCCATGAAATAATTAGGATAGCCGGCACGAAGTTCGCTTACGGTTTTTCCCGATTTAGCCATCTGACTCAAGAATAACGCAATCCCGACAAGTGCGTCCCGTCCGTAGTGTGATTCGGGGTAAATCACGCCTCCGTTACCTTCACCTCCTATGACCGCACCGGTTGCTTTCATCTTTTCCACGACATTGACTTCGCCGACAGCGGCTGCCGTATATTTGCCGCCATATCTTGCCGTGACGTCATTTAGCGCACGGGTTGAACTGAGATTTGAGACGGTATTTCCTGCGGTATGCTGCAACACATAGTCCGCAAGTGAGACAAGCGTATATTCCTCTCCGAACATTTCTCCGCGTTCCGTGATTATCGCCAGACGGTCAACATCAGGGTCGACGGCGAAACCGGCGTCCGCCTTTTCCGATTTTACTATCGAGGCAATATCTGTCAGGTGTTGCGGAAGCGGTTCGGGATTATGTGCAAAAACACCTGTCGGTTCGGCGTTCAGCGGAATGATACGTTTCACTCCCAAAGCTTCCAGCAATGCAGGTACGGCAATCCCCCCGACAGAGTTTACGGCGTCGAAAGCAATTGTAAAGCCGGCGTTCTTAATTGCCTCGACGTCAGCAAGCTTCAATGCCAGGACATGGTCAATATGTTTCTTTGTGAAAGAATAATCGGTCGTCACTTTTCCGATGCTATTGATTTCCGAAAAGGTAAAATTATCTGCTTCCGCAATCTTGATGATTTCGGCGCCTTCTTCGGCGTTTGGGAATTCTCCGTTTTCATTCAACAGTTTCAGTGCGTTCCAGTTTTCCGGGTTATGCGAAGCGGTAATGATGATACCGCCTGCCGCATGTTCGGACACGACGGCGAGTTCGGTTGTCGGTGTGGTTGCAAGTCCGACGTCTATGACGTCCAAACCCATTCCGGTAAGTGTTCCGACCACTATGTCGCGCACTGTTGTACCCGACAGGCGAGCATCGCGACCTACTACAACGGTTCGTTTTGCGGGATTTTTTTTGTTGATAAAGCTTGCGAAAGCGGCGGTAAATCTCACTATGTCCGGAGGGGTCAGGTTTTCGTACGGTCGTCCTCCGATTGTACCGCGTATTCCAGATATTGATTTAATTAACGGCATGATGTTGAGGAATTATTTTTGTGCGGCGTCGACACTTGTATATGTCACAGCCTTGTAGAAGACGGGGATAATGGAAGAGCGGTTCGACGAGGTTCCGTAATTGGACGGTACGATCATATCGACTGTTGAGTGTTCGCCTACGTATTTGAGCGGGATAGCCCATGCGGTACAAAAATCATCGCTGTATGTGCTTGAAGATCCGTAAGTAAAGGAGAACGGATAGACGGACTCCATTGAATATATGCTTGTGTCCGATATCGCTATGTAATGCGCCGACTTCACCCTGACAGTTACCACTTTATATATCTCTGCCATTTTGCTGATATTGAAGCTGTCCACGCGGAGATATACTCCTTCCGAAGTTTTGAAATACTGTTTTTCTTCAAATTTTCCATCATCTGGAAAGCTGTTTATTATTTCCAGCCTGTTGTTGGCGATATACCTGTCTATGGCTTTTTTTTCTTCCTGGATAAGTTCTTGCAGTGATTTTTCGTTTTTGCATCCTGACGGTAATATCAGCCCTGCCACTGTTAGGGAAACAAAGAACAAGATTTTATTCATAATTTTTTTCTATTCGAAATTTCCACAAAAGTAACATTTTTATTCCATCCATAGAAATAATATAAAATCAAAATGCACTATCTTTGCATCCGAATTCTTGCAAGATAGCGGTTTTATGGAGGACAATTACATGACGATAGCCGGTGCATCGGAAGGGTATTACAGTGAACGCCGCAGCCGGTTTATTTCTTTTGCTTTTCCGGTTCAGACGCCTGAGGAGGCGAAAGAGAGAATTGACGCTCTTGGCAAGCGATATCACGATGCGCGTCATTTATGCTGGGCTTTCATGCTTGGTGCAGGTCGTACGCAGTTTCGCGTGAGCGACGATGGAGAACCTTCTTCTACGGCCGGCAAACCTATTCTCGGCGCTATCAATACTCACAATCTGACCAATATTTTAGTTGCTGTTGTCAGGTATTTCGGCGGGGTTAAATTAGGTCCGAGCGGTCTGATTACCGCCTATCGCGCTGCTGCGATTGACGCCATCGAGAAGGCGGAAATTGTGTTGAGGACTGTTGATGAGGAATTTACCGTCACCTTGGAATACAGTTCCTTGGACACGGTGATGAAGATTGTTAAGGAGGAGAATCCTCGCATCCTGTCCCGTGTGCTTGAGGCCGAATGTAGGTTTCGTATCGGGATAAGGCGGAGCAGGGCGCAGGAATTGAAAGATAGACTGTTGAGAGTGAGGACGGTTAAAATTTTTCCCTGACTTACGGTGCCGTATTTTTTACTTAATTTTGCATCAAAAAAGGAATGAAAAGATATATTTCAGACTGGAACGTTCTTCAGACCACCCGCAAGAGGGACGTCTGCCTGCTTCGGCTGGGACTTGGAGAGGAGGAGGGGAAAGCGTTTCCCGATGTTCTTCCAGGGCAATTTGTGCAGGTAAGGGTTGATAATTCGCCGTCAACGTATCTTCGTCGTCCGATTTCCATCCATTACACGATACAGGAGGAGCGTGAGATTTGGCTTTTGGTGAGGATTGCGGGAGAAGGCACTAAGACTATCGCGGAAACAAAGGCGGGCGGAAAACTTAACCTTATTTACCCGCTTGGTAACGGTTTTTCGATGCCCGAAAACAACGTTGAACAACAAAAACTTTTGCTTGTTGGTGGGGGAGTAGGGGCCGCTCCGTTGCTTTTTCTGGGAAAGCGGCTGAAGGAATCGGGGTACGTTCCCGACTTTTTGCTTGGGGGATATTCTATGGAAAATTTTTTCGATAACAGTCAGTTTGAGGCAATCGGAAGGCTGTTTCTTACGACCGAAGACGGGTCGGGCGGGACAAAAGGTTTCGTGACCGATCATCCTGTTTTGTACGAGGAGAAGTATGACTTCATTTATGCCTGCGGGCCGTTGCCGATGATGAAATCTGTTGCACGGTACGCGTTTGCAAGGCATATCCGGTGCGAGGTTTCTCTCGAAAATACGATGGCCTGTGGCATAGGCGCGTGTCTGTGTTGCGTGGAGAAGACGGGTCGTGGCAACGTCCGCACCTGTATTGAAGGGCCTGTGTTTAATATTGTTGATTTGGAATCATGGCAAAATTAGAAACGGATATAGGGCGATTGAACCTGAGAAATCCCGTACTTGCTGCGTCGGGCACTTTCGGATACGGTTTGGAGTATTCCGATTTTGTGGACTTTTCTCAGCTTGGGGGAATCATTACGAAAGGCACGACGATTGAGCCTCGCCAGGGCAACGATTACCCTCGAATGGCGGAAACGCCGTCAGGGATGTTGAATGCGGTGGGGCTTCAGAATGGGGGTGCGGAGCAATTTGTTTCCGATATTTATCCTTCGATAAAAGACATTGATACAAGCATTATCGTCAATGTATGCGGGTCGACTGTGGAGGATTATGTTTCCTGTGCGGCCCGGATTGATACCCTCGAAAAAATTCCTGCGATTGAATTGAACATATCATGTCCCAATGTCAAACAGGGTGGGATGGCGTTCGGGACGAACAGGGAATCTGCGGCGGAGGTCATTCGCGCGGTACGCAGGGTGTACCGTAAGACGCTTATAGTCAAGCTGTCGCCCAACGTGACGGACATAACTCTTATCGCCCGTACGGCAGAGGAGGAGGGAGCTGATGCGGTATCGCTGATAAACACTCTGTTGGGGATGGCGATTGATGTGGACGCTCGTCGCCCTGTGCTTTCCACTATAACCGGCGGTCTGTCGGGGGCATGTATAAAGCCTGTTGCCGTCAGGATGGTTTGGCAGACGGCCAGGGCGGTGAAGATTCCCGTTATTGGTATTGGCGGTATTTCATCCTCTCGTGACGCTTTGGAATTTATACTTGCCGGAGCGACAGCCGTTCAGATAGGCGCCGCAAACTTTATTGACCCTGAAATATCCGTTAAGGTAGCCGGAGGAATAGGTGAGTACCTTGACAGGAACGGTATTGATTCCGTAAAAGATATAATTGGGGCGATAAATTCTTAACCTGTCCATATTTCCCTTTTATTCATTGTGAACCGGACGCAGCTTGAATGTTTCGTGAACCTCCCCCAGTCGTTCGTGGTGCGCCCCCAGTCATTCGTGGTGCGACCCCGGTCATTCGTGGTGCACCCCCAGTCATTTGGGGTGCACCACGAATCATTCATATTACGATGTAAACACATGAAAAACACAGCCGGAGTATAAACCACAGCCGGCGCTATTTATGCGTATATTTGAAAAAGAATTACGGAAGGTTTAATTTTTTCCTTATACCGACCGGTATCGCGTCCCTGTGGACGACTATGTTTGTCGTCTTATAGGCGACGAAGGGCGCGGAGGCGTACCATGTCCCGCCATACTTGTTGTCCGTGCCCCAGGAGTTTTTTACGAGATAGTAAAGAGTACCGTTCTGATCCTTCGCCGTGCCGTAAATCAACATCCCATGGTCGTCCGTCGTCTCGAAATTGTCGAACGCCGCCTGACGCAAGTCTTGTGTGATTTCCCTCTCGGGAACCGGGCCGCTCAGTTTCTTTACCTTCTCCTCCCTCTCCTCACGACTGAGATTGAGCCAGTGCGACTCGTCCGAACCGGGCCCTGCCGCCGCATTCACGTCCGGAATTACCGCCACACCGGTCCGGAAGCCGGCCTCGCTGACATCCGACGCCCAGGCTACGGCGTGACCCCTGTTTATCGCATTATCAATCACTTGCATCATCTCGCTCAAAGGCAAATTATACGACGGCGACCACCGCCAATTGTCGGGCACCTCTATCGGAAACTGCGTATAAAACGGGTGATGGGTGAAAGAAGTTATCGAAATGTAGTCGTCGGGATTGACGTCAAGATAATCCGCAAACGACCTTGGCGTGAATGTTTTACCGTTGTATGCGAAGGTATCGGGACAAAGGCCGAGATACGTGTCCAAGATACCGGTATACGCCCCGTACCAGGCGGTCGACAGCCTCTTCTCCTTGATCAAACCGTTCAGATAAGACCTCGTCAGGTTGTCAAGTTCGCCATGCCGGTGGATAGTATCCCCGTAATTCAAACCGGTCTGAAATGCCTCCGGAACAATACCATAGTCACGAATGCAGTCCACAACGTCGGCAAACGAACCGCCGGCAGAAAAATTCGTCTCGCCGTGCATCCGGACGTATTTCTTTGCCTTGTCGCCATAGTTCTTATGCACTACAAACATCTCGGAAAGATCAAACTCGCCCCTTCCGGCGCGCAAAAGCTCACTCTCAATCAGTGCAAGACCGGAAAAACACCAGCACGTGCCGCTGCTGTGCTGGTTCTTTACCGAAGTGACCGGTATCTGTCTTATCGTCGTAAAAACAAAAGTATCTACGGGTTGTTCGGCGGGAATGGTATCCTGTGCAGCTGCAAAGCCTGCAAGAAAAACCAAAAAAGCTATGAAAAATAATCTGTTCATTTTTTTATGCGTCTATTGTCACTGTAACACCGTCACCCACCCGTAACGGTCTTCCTGATCGCCGTACTGAATGGCGCGTAGCCTGTCGTACAGCCGCCTGCTGGCAGGGCCGGCAGTGCCGTCCTTGGAAAAAACGTACGATTTGTTTTCCTCCGGATCGTCGATCCGCAAAATGGGACTGATAACCGCCGCCGTACCGCAGGCCCCAGCCTCCTCAAACTCAGCAAGCTCCGAGACGGGAACGGGTCGCCTCTCAACCTTCATGCCCATCTCTTCGGCAAGAGTCATCAGACTCCGGTTAGTAATCGACGGCAAAACGGAATTGGAATCGGGGGTGATGTAAGTATTGTTTTTTATTCCGAAAAAATTGGCCGGACCGCACTCGTCAATGTATTTCTTCTCCTTAGAATCAAGGTACAGAACTGCGGAATAGCCTTTCTGATGCGCAATCTCGCCGGCAACAAGGCTTGCCGCGTAGTTCCCGCCGACCTTAATATTGCCCGTCCCCTGCGGCGCAGCCCGATCGTAACTGCGCAGAATGAGGTACGGCGTGGGTTTGAAACCTGTCTTGAAATATGGCCCTACCGGCGTCACAAACACGATGAACAGGTACTCTTTCGACGGATTGACGCCAACCTGAGCCGAAGTTCCAATCAGTAACGGACGGATATACAGCGAGGCGCCGCTTTCATATGGCGGAACAAAACGCCGATTGCGGGAAACCGCCTCTATCACAGCTTCCTCAAACAGCTCGACAGGAAATTCTGCCATCAAAATTCCGCGTGAAGACGACTGCATACGCAAAGCGTTCTCCCGCATACGGAAAATTCTGATTTTGCCGTCGCGCCCCTTGAACGCCTTCAAACCTTCAAAAGCCTCCTGCCCGTAATGCAGGCACGTCGAGGCAATGTGCAGGGTAATGCTTTCGGAATCGGAAATTTCCAATTCGCCCCACTTCCCATCCCTGTAATAGCAGCGGACATTATAGTCGGTCTTCATGTAACCGAACGACAAACCGGACCAGTTTATATTTTCCATAACATATAAGTTGAGAGATTATTTTTTATTCGAAATCAGAGCGGAAATCGCCTCGACAAGCTGCGAAACCACAAACGGCTGCCCCTC
>JAIRMF010000025.1 GCA_031258895.1 Dysgonamonadaceae bacterium
GTTTGTATTACATGTTGTACGGTTTGTATTACATGTTGTACGGTCTGTATTACATGTTGTACGGTATGCATTACATGTGGTACTGCCTGACCGACATTCGGAAACAAGGGCCGAAGTACGCCGGAGATGCGTTCGGTATGAAATATTAAAAGAATGAGTACTTTTGTATAAAAGTTTAATCCAGGGATGAAACTAAATATGAAAAATCTGTCGAACCGTTTTTGTCGTGCGTTATGATGTTCTATGCTCCCGATATGGCTGAAACACAGATACTGCCGGCGGATGAAGCACGGCACTGTCTGCGCGTCCTGAGAATGGGAAAAGGAGACGCCGTCAACGTTACCGACGGAAAAGGCAGACTGTATAAAACCGTGATAAAAGGCGCCGACGTCAACAACTGCACACTCGCCGTTACCGAAGTTATCACAGCGCCTAAACACTGGACAGGGTTCGTGGAGCTGGCCGTCGCCCCTACTAAAAACCTCGAAAAAATGAAGTGGATGGCGGAAAAAATAGTGGAAATCGGCGTGGACTGCATAAGTTTTATTAATTGTAAGTTCTCCGAACGAAGAGAAATAAATATCGAACCAATTCGACGCGTGATGATCGCCGCAATGAAACAATCACAAAAAGTTCGATTGCCGAAGCTTAATGAAATCGTGAACTTCGATGCGTTCGCCGGTAATAAGTTCGACGGACAAAAGTTTATTGCTCATTTCGACGGCGGGGAAAAGCCAACGCTGGCAAAGGCATGTCCCCCGAAAAGCAGGGTGAGGATAATGATCGGGCCGGAAGGCGGATTCAGCAAAGAAGAGGTAAAACTGTCGGAAAAAAACGGGTTCACGACCGTCTCGCTCGGCAAAGCGCGCCTGAGAACGGAAACAGCCGCAATCATCGCCTGTCAAACAGTACATTTACTCGAAGAATTGTGTTGATTATGAATCGTGAGATAATATTGGGATTGGTCGCTCTCCTACTCGCCGTCCAAACAGTACACGGGGAAATTAATTACGACGTAGAATCGTTCGGCTCGACTGCAACAGGTGAGCTCACGCCGTTCTGGATGGTAAGTAATAATTACGGGATAGTGCCGCTAAAGCCCAACAACGCCTATCTAAAAGGAACAGTTAAGTATCAAAACGACTTAGGCGCACTGAAACTCCAGGCTGGCGTCGACGCCGTAACTGCCGAACAGCATACTTCCAATCTCCGGCTGCATCAGCTCTACATGGACGTTTCATACCGAAAATTGCAGCTGACCGTCGGCTCAAAAGAGTACTACAACTCGTTCCTCGACCGAAAACTCAGCCAGGGAGATATGTGTTTCTCAGGAAATTCCCGCCCAAACCCCGAAGCGCTCTTAGGTTTCCCCGAATATGCGGACGTCCCGTTGACAAAAGGAATCCTTAAAGTAAAAGCCGATTTCGCCGTCGGTAAATCATTGGAAGACGATTACATCCTCCGTGCAAAGAACCAAGGAGCAACGTATACCACCGGAGTCCTCTACCACCACAAGTCCCTGTTCCTGAAAATAGACATTCCCGAAGGTAAAATCCCCCTGACACTGACCGCCGGTCTGGTACACGCCGCTCAGTGGGGCGGCTGGGTCTCATCGGGAGACGTGCACAAACAACCCGCCTCTTTCCAAGATTTCATCCGGATCGTAATGTGCAGCAGTGGAGGCGAAAGCGCCAGCGAAGGCGACCGCATAAATGTGCTCGGAAACCATCTCGGCACAATGAACGCACGATTGGATTATAAAAAGAATGGGTTCGGAATAGCGGTCTACAAGCAGCACTTCTTTGACGATAAATCCGGTCTTGAATATGCTAACTGGCGAGACGGAATCTGGGGTGGTGAAATCTGTTTCCCTAACCGGCTTATAGAAAAAGTTGTGATCGAATACCTGCATACCAAAAACCAAAGCGGCCCGTTCCATTTTATAGTCTACGACAACCGCTATCACTACCGTGGCGGCGGTCAGGATGAATACTACAACAACGGCGCCTACGCCCAGGGCTGGTCTTATTTCGGAAGGACAATAGGAAACCCGCTGCTGACCTCGCCCGAATACAACAAAGACGGTGACCTGTACTTCAAAAACAACCGAGTGGAATCAACTCATGCAGGTATAAGCGGAAAATTACTGCCGGATCTGTCATACCGTATCTTATTGACGCATATGTCGGGCTACGGATCAATGGGAAATCCGTTCCTAACAAAAAAGAACAGCTTTTCTTTCCTTACCGAATGTTCTTATGTTCCGGCGGCATGGCATGGCTGGATGCTGGGGTTGCAGCTTGCCTCGGATTACGGCAGCCTGTACGGCAACAGTTTCGGCGGCTCGCTGAAAATCGCAAAACGTGGCATAATATGCGGCCGCAGATAATTTCCACATGTTATGATTATAAAACTGTACGCAGAAAACACCAGCCCGAAGAACCTTGCAAAGATTGTGCATGTTCTTCGCGAAGGCGGACTGATAGTTTATCCTACCGATACGGTATACGCTTTCGGATGTGACGCGTTGAATGTGCGTGCGATTGAGAAAATATGTAAGATCAGGGGCATAAACCCGCAAAAAAGTAACCTGTCGATTATCTGCCGCGATTTGAGCAATATCAGCGAATACGCCCACATCACGAACAGTATTTTTAAGTTGATGAAACGTAACCTGCCCGGCCCGTTCACATTCATACTGAACGCTAACAATAACCTTCCTAAGATTTACAAAAACCGCAAGGAAGTGGGAATCCGGGTGCCTGACAACCCGATAACCCTTGCGCTTGCCGAAGCGCTCGGCAACCCGTTACTGACCGCCTCCGTCCGCGACCGTAACGATTTTACGCAATATTCGACCGACCCGGAACTTATTGACGAGGAATACGGCGCCGCTGTCGATCTGGTGGTTGACGGCGGATACGGAGGACAGGAACCTTCAACGGTAGTGGACTGCACAGGCTCGGACGTTGCGATAGTCAGGCAGGGTAAGGGGGAACTGATTGAAAATTGATACCGGAAGTGAGGGGAATTCTTTTTATTATCTCGATTTTTTGTGTGTTTGGTTTGCGGGCGCAGGATATTGTTGCACCGCTAGATGTTCCTTTGTTGTTGAGTGGGAATTTTGGCGAGTTACGCAGTAATCATTTCCATTCCGGGATTGATTTTAAGACTAAGGGCGTTTCGGGGTTACGGGTAAGGGCGGT
>JAIRMF010000105.1 GCA_031258895.1 Dysgonamonadaceae bacterium
AAAAATGTTTATACGGAAAAAATAAATGTGTGCAAGTCCTGTCGAAATGTTTCGACGGAAAAATTAAATGTATATAGGTAAAAGAAAAATGTTTAGACGGTAAAAAGAAAAATACAGCCCGCAAATCAGAAATTACAGCCTATCGTAGTAGATATAATATCAAGACTCTCACGAATCTGCTCCTCAGTGATAATAAGCGGCGGCGAAAAACGAATGATATTCGTGTGTGTCGGCTTAGCCAGTAAACCATTGTCAGCCAACTTCAAACAAATGTCCCATGCAAGATCCTCCTTAGAAGAATTATCCACCACCAAAGCATTCATCAAACCCTTCCCGCGAACCGTCAACACAACCCCAGATTCCCTACACAAAGCCCGCAACCCGGAACGGAACAGTTCCCCAAGCCTAAAGGCGTTCTCACTCAATCTATCCCGCTCGATAATCTCCAACGACTTCATCGCAACTGCCGCCGACACAGGATTCCCACCAAATGTCGACCCGTGCTGGCCCGGACCCAAAACTCCCATAACTTCATCGTCCGCTAAAACAGCCGAAACCGGGTATGTACCACCGGAAAGCGCCTTCCCAAGCAATAAAATGTCGGGACGAACAAACTCGTAGTCGCATGCAAGCATCCGGCCCGTGCGACCAAGACCCGTCTGTACCTCATCGGCAATCAACAACACACCGTAACGACTGCACAACTCACGACAAGAACGCAGATACCCATCGTCAGGAACCAAAACCCCAGCTTCCCCCTGAATAGGCTCGACAAGAAAACCCGCAACGCTGCGATTACTCGACAAAACCTCCTCAAGAGAACTAATATCGTTGTATGGAATAACCGTAAAACCAGGCATATACGGCCCAAAATGCTCCCGAGCAGATAAATCCGAAGAAAAAGAAACCACAGACGACGTCCGACCGTGAAAATTGCCCCCGCAAACAACTATAACCGCATCCCCATCACGTACGCCCCGCCGCTCATAAGCCCACTTCCTGCATAACTTGATCGCAGTCTCTACCGCCTCAACTCCCGTGTTCATCGGCAAAACACGGCGGTAACCAAAATAACGCGTAACGTATTGCTCGTAACACGAAAGCCGCTCAGTATAAAACGCGCGCGACGTCAAAGTCAACCGGCGAACCTGATTAACCATTACTTCCACAATCTCAGGATGACAGTGCCCCTGATTAACCGCCGAATACGCCGATAAGAAATCCAAATACCGCTTGCCGCAAACATCCCAGAGATGAACCCCGCTGCCGCGCTCAAGTACTACCGGTAAAGGGTGGTAATTATGAGCGCCGCAGCTCTCCTCCAACTCAATTAACTCCTGTGAAGTGTAAGAAATCATTCGTATAATGTTTTAAGATGATGAAAAATAAAAAAGGCAGAACCGAAATTGCGCCGCAAAGAACAAAAAATAAACTAAAACCGATAACAGGAAAACTTCCGCCTGCCACGTAAATAATACGCAGACAACAAACTGCCCCGAAATACCCCGTCAGGAAAATCCCCGCCATCAGCCTCACAACGGTAAGCACCCCGCAAAAACCCACACCCACCCCTAATACGGTAGAACGACCAGATAGCCCTCAGTACAGACCACGCATTAGAAGGACGACCCATCAAAAGAAATCCAAACGCCGCCGCACAATCCGAAAAGAAACGGTAAACAAAAACCCGACAATAATATCTCCGCGGAAGATTCTTGTGAAGCATCAACAGATTGTTGCGAAAATTGAGGAAAGTCTTGTGAGAATGCCCCATCCCTAACGTGCCTCCACCGACATGATAGACAATAGATTGCGGCAAACAGACTACCTTCCTCCCACTCCTCCGTAAACGCCAGCACAAATCGATTTCTTCCTGGTGGGAAAAGAAACGCTCGTCAAAACAACCGCCATCGAAATAGTCCCGACGCCGGATAAACAAGCAAGCTCCCGATGCCCAAAAGACTTCAGCAGGAGTATCGTATTGCCCCTTGTCCGTTTCAACAGAAGAAAAGATTCTTCCACGGCAAAACGGATAACCATACATGTCCAAATAGCCGCCAGATGCCCCAGCATACTCGAATGAAGTCTTATCATGGTAAGAAAGTATCTTCGGCTGTACGACCGCAACATCGGGATTGCTATCAAGATAATCGGTAACGGTGGTCAGCCAGCCCCTCGTTACTTCAACGTCGGAATTGAGCAAAACTATATATTCGTGAGATAATTGGGACAAAGCACGATTGTAACCACCCGCAAATCCGTAGTTCTTATCAAACCGAATTGTTAGAATAGAAGGATGGCGAGTCTCGATAAAATCGACGGAATCGTCGGTAGAACCGTTATCGACTACAATGATTTCCACCGTTTCCATAGGAGTGTTTTCGACCACAAATGGTAGAAATTTTTCAAGCAATTGCCGTCCATTCCAGTTTAATATGACCACAGCTGTTTTTTTCTCCATTATCAGGTATTTATCATCCAACGATTATGCGACCATAGGTAATAGGCTGGGTTTTTCAATATATTCTTTTCCAGATACTGCATATATCGCCCTGTGATTTCTTCCTCGCTCCATTCGGTAGGAGTGTCGGTAATAAGTTTTATTTTTCCCTCGTAAAAGCTGCGTTTTGTTTTCGTGATCTCAACGTAACAAATGACGGCGTTTGTATGACGCGCGATTTTTGCCGTACCGGTCATCACGGTTGTAGTTTGATTGAGGAACTGTATTTGGTACCGTGCTACTTTTCCCGACGGTTTCTGGTCGGATAAAAAACTCATGACCCAGTTTTTCCCTTCTCTATTGAGTTTTACAATATTTCGAAAGAGATGGTTTTTGACGTACCCGACGGAATGAAATTTTTCGCGGATGTTGATGAAAAGCTCATCGAATACTTTGTTTTTCAGAGGTCGGTAGATATGACCGACAACCCGTTTCTTGTCCGGTTTGATCCAAAGCGCAACAGACAGACCTAATTCCCAATTACCGTAGTGACCGGAAACGAGTATAACCGGACGTCTTTCGTTGAGAAAATATTCGATAAGTTCACAATTTTTGAAAATAAAATGTCTCTTTAGTCTTGACTCGGAAAAATTCAGCATCTTGATTGTTTCGAAAAACGTATCGCAAAAATGGTGATAGAATTTCTTTTCCAATGCAACGATTTCTTTGGATGATTTGTCAGGGAGGGCGTTAGTAAGGTTTTTACGCACGAGTACACGGCGGTAACGCACTACGTAATAGACAAGGAAGTACGCAACGTCGGAGATGTAGTATAACAATCGTAGGGGCAGAATTGCTATTGCATAAAACAGACTGTATATCACACGACTTGTAAGTCGATTCATATTGTAAAGCACAGTTCTTTCTCGTTAAAAACGTCCAAAGTTACGGGAATTAGCCGATTAATCCAAGAGTTTAGGAAATTTGCCTCGACTTTCAGGTAATTTTCAGTAAATCCGTACATTTTATTACCTTTTTTTGTATGCTCAAAAAGGACATCGTGCGTCGTTTTTTGTTGCAAGCGATAAAATTCTTCAATTTTATGTTGGGAGAGTTCTATAAGTTGTCGGCTACGTTCCTTGCTCTCTCGCGGCTCAACCCGGTGAGCTATTTCTATCGCTTTTGTTCCCTGTCGTTCGGAATAGTTAAATACATGGAGTTTTGAGATGGGCAGAGATTCGATGAACTTTCGTCCTGCCTCGAAATATTCTGCGGTTTCGCCGCGTGAGCCAGCGATCACATCCGTACCGATAAAGGCATCAGGCATTAGTGATTTTATTTTGAAAACTTTTTCCGCGAATAGTGAAGTATTGTATTTTCGTTTCATGAGACGCAAGACATCGTCTGAGCCTGACTGCAACGGAATGTGGAAATGGGGTGCAAAGCGTTTCGAACGGGAGATGAATTCTATGATTTCGTCTGTCAGCAGGTTGGGTTCGATAGAGGAAATTCTAATACGTTCTACGGATTCTACTTTTTCCAGCGCTTGTATTAGCTGCATGAAAGTCTCACCTGTCGATTTACCGAAATCACCTATATTGATACCTGTGAGCACTATTTCCTTGCCGCCTTGTGCGCCTGCTTCCTGCGCGAGCTGTACGATTTCGGCTACGGTTCCGTTGCGGCTGCGTCCTCTGGCGTGTGGTACCGTGCAGTAGGTGCAGAAATAGTCGCAGCCGTCCTGCACTTTGAGGAAATAGCGTGTACGGTCTCCCTTGGAGCAGGAAGGGATAAAAGCGTTGATACTTTTTGTATGACCGACGAATATGCGTTCATTATCGCGGGATGAGGTTTCTTTGCGGTATTTTTCGATATACTTCGTGACATTTGCTTTTTCGTTAGCGCCGAGCACAAGGTCTACGCCTTCGATTTGGCTTACGACATTGGGGTTCAGTTGAGCGTAGCAACCTGTGACGATAATCATTGCATCAGGGTGTTGTCGGCTGATTCGGCGGATGGTATTTCTACATTTTTTGTCGGCCTGTTCGGTCACCGAACAAGTATTGATGACACAGATATCGACTTGTTCTTCGGGTTCGGCTTTTCGGATACCGGCTGCTGCGAGTTGTTTTCCGACAGTTGAAGTTTCCGCGAAGTTCAGTTTGCAACCGAGGGTATAATAGGCGGCCGTCATATTTGTCTTTATTTCAAACAAAACGTTGATTGCGTTAAATTATCTGGCAAAAGTACGGCATTTTTTTGATTTTGTAAAATAATTTCCAGATTTCGAATTACGAATCGTGGATTTGAGGTTAATTTTACGGTGAAACGTACCATACAATATATGATTGTACGATTATGGTTTTGGTGTCATTTTGTCATGTGACCTTTACGGCACAAAATTTGCCCAATGCCGTTACAAAATGAAAAATGGACCAATAATAATTGATGTAAAGATATAGAAACATGGGAAAAATAATTGGAATAGATCTGGGAACAACAAACTCCTGCGTGGCTGTGATGGAAGGTAACAAGCCTGTTGTGATTCCTAACGCAGAAGGAAAAATGACTACACCTTCCATCGTTGCATTCGTCGAAAACGGAGAACGAAAAGTGGGAGACCCTGCTAAGCGTCAAGCAATAACCAATCCGAAACGGACAATATTCTCCATCAAACGTTTTATGGGAGAAACTTATGATCAGGTTGCCACGGAAAGTAAACGAATCCCCTATGACGTCGCAAGAGGCGATAATAATACCCCGCGCGTTAAGATTGACGATAGACAGTACACTCCTCAGGAAATTTCAGCGGTGATTCTCCAGAAAATGAAGAAAACAGCCGAAGACTACTTAGGACAGGAAGTTCATGAAGCCGTTATTACCGTCCCTGCCTATTTTAATGACTCCCAACGTCAGGCTACCAAAGAGGCGGGTGAAATTGCGGGCCTTAAAGTTGCTAGAATTATCAACGAACCGACTGCTGCGGCTCTGGCTTATGGCTTAGACAAATCAAGTAAGGATATGAAAATAGCGGTGTTCGATCTGGGCGGCGGCACGTTTGATATCTCTATCCTCGAACGTGGCGACGGAGTGTTTGAAGTGAAATCGACCAATGGCGATACGCATCTGGGTGGCGACGATTTCGACCACGTGATCATCGACTGG
>JAIRMF010000135.1 GCA_031258895.1 Dysgonamonadaceae bacterium
TCTCGACGCTCTGGGATTAAGGAAAAATGGTCGCACGGTAGAACATAAAGCCAATCCTGCAATTCTGGGAATGGTGGGGAAGGTCAAACATTTAGTAAAAGTAGAACAATGAATTTATCAAGTTTAAAACCTGCGAAAGGTGCAATAAAAACGAGGAAAAGAATTGGTCGTGGACCTGGTTCAGGCTTAGGTGGCACCTCGACACGTGGGCATAAAGGAGCAAAATCAAGATCGGGATATTCCCGTAAAATCGGATTTGAGGGGGGACAGATGCCTATTCAGAGACGTTTGCCGAAATATGGCTTCAAGAATATCAATCGCGTCGAATATAAAGCAATTAACCTAAGTACTCTTCAACAACTCGCCGACGAGCGTCAGTTGACAAAAATCGGCATCGAAGAACTTATAGTTGCCGGCTTCATTTCAGCAAAGCATTTAGTGAAAATTTTAGCTAAAGGAGAGATCAAGGCAGCTCTGGAAATTACGGCCCATGCCTTTTCCAAATCGGCAGAAGAGGCAATCGCAAAGGTAGGAGGAACAACAGTAAAACTTTGAAGCAATGAGACTGATTCAAACCCTAAAAAATATCTGGAAGATAGAAGACTTGAAAAACAGAATTATCGTGACGCTTCTGTTGATTACGGCTTACCGTTTTCTATCGGTCATCACGTTGCCGGGCATCGACCCCGCGCAACTGACTGCATTGCAAAACCAGACATCGGGTGGTATTATGTCGATTCTTGATATGTTTTCGGGAGGTGCGTTCTCAAACGCCTCAATTGTGGCTCTGGGAATTATGCCTTACATTTCGGCTTCAATCGTAATCCAGTTGTTCGCAATAGCAGTTCCGTATTTTCAGAAATTGCAACGCGAAGGCGAAAGTGGACGCCGTAAAATTAACCAATATACCAGATACCTGACATTGGCAATCTTGTTTCTACAAGCGCCCACCTATCTGATCAACCTCAACGTTCAAATGGCTCAATCGGGTGGTATACCTTCCGGCTGGTGGTTCACGTTCTCGTCAACCATTATTTTGGCGGCAGGCTCCATGTTTGTACTCTGGCTTGGCGAAAGAATCACAGACAAAGGAATTGGTAACGGTATATCATTTATTATTATGGTTGGTATCATAGCCCGTTTGCCGCGTGGTTTGTATTCGGAATTTTATTCTAAACTGTCAGAATCAACAGGTGGTTTAGTACTTTTCTTAGGTGAGATTCTGATTTTACTATTTGTCATCGCAGGTGCAATTCTGCTTGTTCAGGGAACACGCCGCGTACCTGTTCAGTATGCCAAACAGATGATTGGGAATAAACAGTACGGTGGAGCACGTCAATATATACCTCTAAAGGTTAATGCTGCGAACGTGATGCCGATCATTTTTGCGCAAGCGATAATGTTTCTTCCTATCTCACTTATCGGATTCGGGTCTCAAGATCCGGATATGTGGTATTACAAACTTTTACAACCATTATCTGACCATAAAAATGTTTGGTATATGTTGGTGATTTCGTTTCTGATTATCGCTTTCACGTATTTCTACACGGCAATCACGATCAATCCCAAACAAATGGCGGAAGATCTGAAACGGAACAACGGTTTTATTCCCGGTGTCAAGCCCGGCAAAAAAACCGCAGAGTATATTGACGAAATAATGTCAAGGATAACTTTTCCTGGTTCTATTTTTCTTGCAGTAGTGGCCATTTTGCCGGCTTTTGCAGAAAAATGGATTGGTGTTGAGCCTTATTTTGCCCAATTTTACGGCGGCACCTCGCTGTTGATTTTGGTTGGAGTGGTTCTTGACACACTCCAACAAGTGGAAAGTCATCTGTTGATGCGCCATTACGATGGGTTGCTAAAGTCTGGTAGAATTAAGGGACGTCAAGGAACAGCCTATTCGTAAGATATTATGATATATCTTAAAACGGAAGAAGAGATAGAGTTGATGCGGATAGCCAATCATGTTGTAGGTAAAACTCTTGCAGAAATAGGGAGGGCAATTGCTCCTGGCGTCAGTACCGTTTCGCTTGATAATTTGGCAGATACGTTTATCCGCGACCACGGCGGAATACCTTTATTCAAAGGATACAGAGGGTTTCCCGCGTCGATATGTGTCTCTGTCAATGAGAATGTAGTTCACGGACTGCCTGGCGAATATCGTCTGAAAGAGGGAGACATAGTGTCTGTCGATTGTGGCGTTAAAATAAACGGATATTGTGGCGATTCGGCTTACACGTTTTGTGTAGGTGAAGTTAAGCCGGAAGTAAAACAGTTACTTAAAACCACGAAAGATGCGCTGTATGAAGGCATCTCCTGTGCAGTTGAAGGTAAGAGGATAGGTGATGTAAGTTACGCCATTCAGAAACATTGCGAAGAACGCGGGTACAGTGTAGTAAGGGAATTGGTCGGACATGGTATTGGACGAATGATGCATGAAGATCCTGAAGTACCTAATTATGGGAAACGTGGTTATGGGCCGCTTTTGAAAAAGGGAATGTGTATAGCGATAGAGCCTATGATAAACATGGGCAGTAGGAATGTGAGGTTTGAGAAAGATGGCTGGACGGTATCTACGCGAGACAAAAAGCCGTCGGCACATTTTGAACATACAGTAGCTATACGGAACGGAGAGGCAGACATATTATCTACTTTTGACTATATAGAGGAAAAATAATATGGCAAAACAAGAGGCAATAGAACGTGATGGAACAATAGTTGAGGCATTATCGAATGCAATGTTTCGCGTTGAACTGGAAAATGGACACGAGATCACGGCTCATATATCAGGGAAAATGCGGATGCATTACATCAAAATTCTTCCGGGAGACCGAGTTAAGGTGGAGATGTCGCCTTACGATTTGTCAAAAGGGAGGATATCGTTCAGGTATAAATAAAGATTGCCACTAATCGCATCCGAATAATAAAAAAGATAAAAATATGAAAGTAAGAGCATCTATTAAGAAGCGAGGCGCGGATTCAAAGATCGTACGCAGGAAAGGACGTTTATACGTCATTAACAAGAAGAACCCAAAGTTTAAGCAGCGTCAAGGATAAAATTAATTAACTTTGCAAAATTAATAAAAGATGGCAATAAGAATCGTGGGGGTAGACTTGCCCCAGAACAAAAGAGGAGAAATTGCTCTGACGTATATTTTCGGCATTGGACGCAGTTCGGCAAACAAAATTTTGTCAGAGGCGGGAGTTGACAGGGACATCAAGGTTCATGATTGGACGGATGAGCAGGCTTCGATTGTACGCGACATCATAGGACGCAAATACAAAGTTGAGGGTGATTTGCGTTCCGAGGTACAGTTGAACATCAAACGCCTGATGGACATTGGTTCCTATCGCGGCATACGTCACCGTATCGGTCTTCCTGTACGCGGACAGAGTACCAAGAACAATGCTCGTACTCGCAAAGGAAAGAAGAAAACGGTTGCTAACAAGAAGAAAGCAACTAAGGGTTAGTAAATAAATAAACAAATTATGGCAAAGAAAACAGTTGCAGCAAAAAAAAGAGTAGTAAAGGTTGATGCGAGCGGTCAGTTGCATGTGCACTCTTCTTTCAACAACATCATTGTTACGCTTGCGAATAGTGAAGGGCAGGTTATTTCTTGGTCGTCTGCGGGTAAAATGGGTTTTCGTTCTTCGAAAAAGAACACGCCTTATGCTGCCCAGATGGCAGCTCAAGATTGTGCTAAGATAGCTTATGATCTTGGTCTGCGTCGGGTAAAAGCTTACGTAAAGGGACCCGGCAACGGTCGAGAATCGGCTATCCGCACTATACATGGCGCAGGGATAGAGGTAACCGAAATCATAGATGTTACGCCGTTGCCACACAATGGTTGCCGTCCTCCGAAAAGAAGAAGAGTATAACATTAAAATTACAGCAATAAAAAAATGGCAAGATATACTGGACCAAGAACAAGAATTGCGCGCAAATTCGGCGAACCTATTTTCGGACCGGATAAAGTTTTGAGTAAGAAGAGTCATCCTCCCGGGCAGCACGGAAACGGGCGGAAGAAAAAGACCTCTGAATACGGTATTCAGTTATTGGAGAAGCAGAAGGCTAAATATACCTACGGGGTATTGGAGCGCCAGTTTCGCAACCTTTTCGACAAGGCACAACGTTCAAAAGGCATTACGGGTGAAGTACTTTTACAATTACTTGAATCGCGTTTGGACAACATCGTTTTTCGGATGGGACTTGCGAAGTCACGGGCGGGGGCACGTCAATTGGTATTGCATCGCCATGTCGTTGTTGACGGCAAGGTAGTCAATATTCCTTCTTATACTGTTAAGCCCGGGCAGGTTATAGGTGTTCGTGAGAAAGACAAGTCTATGGAAGTTATTCTCGACAGTGTTTCGGGAGTAAATCACAGCAAGTATAGATGGATAGAGTACGACAGGGGCACTATGAGCGCCAAGTTTCTTCACATTCCCGATCGTACTGATATTCCTGAAAATATCAAAGAGCAGTTAATTGTTGAACTCTATTCTAAATAACAAATCATAATGGAGATATTATCATTTCAAAAACCTGACAGGGTATTAATGCTTGAGTCGGACAACACTTTTGGCAGGTTTGAGTTTAGGCCTTTGGAGCCTGGTTACGGAATAACCATCGGCAACGCTTTGCGTCGTGTATTGTTGTCCTCATTGGAAGGGTTTGCGATTTCGTCCATCAAGATAGACGGAATATCGAACGAGTTTGAGACCATTCCCGGCGTTATGGAGGACGTCACCAATATCATATTAAATTTAAAGAAGGTACGTTTTAAGCAAGTAGTGAAGGACACGGACACGGAGAAGGCGACTATAATCGTTTCCAACACTGAAGAATTTACGGCGGAGGCTATTGGCAGGGCGTTCAGTGGTTTTTCCGTTTTGAATCCTGATTTGGTGATTTGCCGTCTAAACAGGGGGGCATGTTTTACGATTGAGCTTACCGTCATCAAGGGTCGCGGGTATGTACCGGCGGAAGAGAATCGCTATGAGAATGCTCCGGCCAACTTACTGTTTGTCGACTCGATATTTACGCCGATTCGTAACGTGAAGTATTGGCGTGAGGATTTCAGGGTTGATCAGAAGACTGATTATGACAAGTTGGTAATTGAGGTTACGACGGACGGTTCGATTTTGCCTCAGGATGCATTGAAGGCGGCGTCTCGCATACTGATTTATCATTTCACGTTATTTTCCGAGGACAAGATTCACATTGAGACGTCGTATCGGGATTTGGCCGATGGGTTTGACGAGGACACTCTTCACGCGCGTCAGTTGATGAAGACTCGTTTGGCGGACGTAGGTCTTTCAGTCCGGGCGCTTAACTGTTTGAAGGCGGCTGGTGTTGAGACATTGAGTGAGTTATTGAGGTTTCAGAAGAACGATTTATTGAAGTTTCGCAATTTTGGGCGCAAGTCACTTGTTGAGATCGACGAACTTTTGGAGAAGTTGAAGCTCAATTTCGGGATGGATCTTTCGAAGTATAAACTTGATAGGGACAATTAAAGATGAGACATAACAACAAGATCAATCATTTAGGTCGTACTCACTCGCATCGCGAGTTGATGCTTTCCAACATGGCGGTTTCGCTGATAACGCACAAGCGCATTTTCACCACTTTAGCTAAGGCGAAGGAGTTGCGCAAGTATATTGAGCCGTTGATCACGAAATCGAAGAAGGACACGACTCATTCGCGCCGCATGGTATTTTCGAATTTACGTGATAAGTACGCTGTGACGGAGTTATTTAAGGAGGTTTCGTTGAAGATAGGCGAGCGTCCGGGCGGTTACACTCGTATTATTAAGACGGGCAATCGTCTTGGTGACAATGCTGCAACCTGTTTCATTGAGTTGGTGGACTACAACGAACTGATGCTGAAAGCGGCAGATGGCAAATCGAAGAAGACTCGCCGTTCGCGTCGTGGTTCGGGCAAGGGCGCTGCGTCTGCACCGGCAGCCGGGGTTGAGGAAGCTGCTGTACCGGTTGATAAGTCACCGGAAGAGATTAAGGCGGAATAGGCAATCCATATTTTTTTACTTTATTGTGTAAATACAGCTCACCGACCGAAGGGGGGGCTGTATTTTTTTTGTAGCTATAAGAATGATGTGATACAGAAAAATTGCGCTGTACGGATAACTCGCCGATCAGAGATTGGAGGGCTGTATTTTTTTTGCAGCCATAAGAATTATGTTATGCAGAAAAATTGCAATGTACGGATACAACTCACCGGTTATAGATTGAATGGCTGTATTTTTTTGTAGCCATAGGAATGAGATGAGGTAGAACGAATTACGATGTATTGATATATCTCTCCGGCAGGGATTTACGGGCTGTTTTACATTCTGTGGCGGCCATCCGAACAGCAACAACTCACAACGAATCTCCAGCTTGAATAAATTTTTTTTTAAATTAACTGCCAATTTATTTTGTTGTTTGAAAAATAACACTTACCTTTGCATCCGTTATGGAAAAAACATCTACACATAGGGACACGAAACTGCTGCTAAATCCGGTGGGATATTTGACGGAGCGTTTCGCGTTTTTTTTAAACAACTTGATATACATCGTAAAAGACTCCCTACATATAGTTGAGGGTTTACGTCATGCGACAGGCGATTGCGCTACTACGCTGAGTAATCTATCTACTACGCCAAATGATCCAGCTACTACGCCAGGTGATCCAGCTACTACGCCAGGTGATCCGGCTACTACGCCAGATGATCCAGCTACTACGCCAGGTGATCCGGCTACTACGCCAGGTGATCCGGCTACTACGCCAGGTGATCTAGCTACTACGCCAGATGATCCAGCTACTACGCCAGATGATCCAGCTACTACGCCGAAAAAGGTGGCATATATACTAAAATCTATTATATATGAGTCGGTTAGGTGTGCCGACAACAAAATAAACACACCAAAGTCAACGATTGAGTGTGCATTGCATGCTGAGTCAATTATTAATTTTAATTCCATTTTTTATGCCTGGAAAAGATTTCATTCCAAGTTCAGAGGATGGATTTAAGTTGTGGAGCGACAACTTCATGGAAAAGTTGAGCGCCATCGGGGCCGAAACCCTGATGCCGCCTGAGACTTACCATGAGCTTGTCAGGCTGCATGACGATTACGGCAAAAAGTACAAGCTTTCCGAAGCGCCGGAGACACGTACCCCCGTAACGGTGAAGTCGCGTATCAAAGCGCATGAAATCTTCGAAGAAGAACTTCGCCTCGTCATCAGGTCCTACATAACTTA
>JAIRMF010000151.1 GCA_031258895.1 Dysgonamonadaceae bacterium
GCGCTCAACTTTTCCATGAAGTTGTCGCCCCACTGCTTAAATCCTTTCTCTGATTCCGGAATAAAACTTTTTCCAGACATAAGAAATGACATTAAAATTAATACTTGACTCGGCATGCAACACACACCTCATCCTTAACTCTCGTGTGGTTATTTGTATGTCGGCACACATAACCGACTCATATATAATAAATTTAAGTATATATGCAACGTCATGTACTTTGTTACGTACGCCATGTACTTTGTTGCGTACGTCGTGTACTTTGTTACGTACGTCGCGTACTTTATTACGTACGTCGTGTACTTTGTTACGTACGTCGCGTACTTTATTACGTACGTCGCGTACTTTGTTACGTACGCCGTGTACTTTGTTATGTACGTCGTGTACTTTGTTATGTACGTCGTGTACTTTGTTATGTACGTCGCGTACTTTGTTATGTACGTCGCGTACTGCGCGCTGAAAAGCCGCAGAACGCAGTCCAAGGTTCCAGGGTAAAAAAATGCCGCCGCTCGCGCGTACGTGTACGCACGCGGCTTTAAAAGGTTTATATTGTGTGTGTGTGTGTGTGTGTGTGTGTGTGTGTGTGTGTGTGTGTGTGTGTGTGTGTGTGTGTGTGTGTGTGTGTGTGTGTGTGTGTGTGTGTTAATAAATTATTCCACAACACCAAATATTTCAGTATATTCAGAGATAAATTTATGTCGGTATGTGCTGTTACTTTTGTCATATCGGCCACAAAGGTAAACATTGTTTTTTAAACCACCAAATAAATCAGAAAAAAAAAATAAACTAATTACATCGAATATCCGTTTACAGATAAAATCACATAAACAATCAAACATCAAAACTCCGGCCAAACCTGCCGACGCCGAGAAACGTCGGACAGGTATTTCCGCAATCAAATATCGAATCGTCCGGCAACATACTCTGAGAATTACTTAAGCGCCTGAGGAATTAAAATATTCCGCGGCGCCCGGCCCGCCAAAACTTCCGATGCATTCTCTATCGGGCGCGTCTTCAACTCGTAAAGCGAGTCCTCGGAATAATATCCGGCATGAGGCGTGAGAATCACATTATCCAAAGCGCATAACGGATGATCCTTCGGAAGAGGTTCGGTCTCAAAAACATCAAGCGCGGCGCCGCGAATCGTATGCCTTTGCAAAGCCTCGATAATCGCCTCCGTATCCACTATTCCTCCACGAGAAGTATTCACTATCGCTGCCTCAGGTTTCATCTTTGCCAACGTTTCCCTGTTGATTAAATGTCTGGTAGCCGGCGTCAACGGTACGTGAACAGACACAACGTCGCTCTGCTCCAACACCTCGTCAAAAGTCAGAACGGGAATACCGTCGTCCGTAACAGTGCCGGGCCTAAACGCGACGTCCGTGCCAATGACTTTATAACCAACGCCACGGGCCTTCAGTGCGGCAGCTCTCGCTATGCGACCAAGCCCAATAACGCCGAACACCCGCTCGGAAAGACGCTTCAACGGCTTAACAGAAACAAGACTGTAATCACCCTCGCGAATAGCGCGATCAAGGCGAACAACACCGCGATCAAGCGACAAAGCAAGCGCTACCGCATGGTCCGAAACCTCCTGCCAACAATAATCCGGTACGTTGCATACGGCAATACCGCGAGCAGAACAAGACTCAATATCAATACCGTCAACACCGGTACCGTACTCACTCACCACTTTCAGCCTCGGAGCAGCGTCTATAACACGACTCGAAACCGGAGCATACTGAACGATAATAGCGTCGGCGTCCTTCACCACGGAAATCACATCCTCCTCCGTCCGACACTGCTTGGGTTTATCAATCTCGAATCCATATCTGTCCGCAATTCCGCGTTCGAGATCTATCGGGCCCAGGTTACTGTCTACAATTACAATTTTCATGGTTTAAGCAAATTCTTTCATAAATTCTTTCAAAGCGGCCTTCTTCTCTTCCGGATATTTCAGGAAGGGGAAAGTCATCGTATCGGACGAAAATATGCCCTGTTCCACCAGCACAGCCTTACAGGTAGCCAGGAAAGGCGAATGAAACCAAAGGATATCCATCAGTTTATCGACTTTTTTCTGAATTATCGAGATCGTGTCCAGATCTTTTTCCCTGGCAGCTTTTGCCCAGTTCGAAAAAAGGCGTGGAGCAATATTGGGCAGGATTCCGATGCAGCCGTTACCACCGGACAGGACTGTGTAAGCAAAACTGTTGTCGTAAGCGTGAAAGATTTGAAACTCCGGCAGGACAGGTTTGACCGTCTTAATGATTTCCACCGTATGCGCCATGTCGGGCAAAGTGTCTTTTATTCCGATGATGTTTGGATGTTTCAGGGCAAGCTTCAGCACGGTTTTTGGGCTGATGGAATAGCTTGTCCGGTCGGGGAAATTGTAGAGATAGATATTTCCCCTGATATTTTTCGCGGCGCGGGAATAGTACTCGAAGACACTGTCTTCCGAGAGGCCGTAATAAAACGGGCTGACGATGATGACTGTATCTGCGCCCTCATTGAAGGCGTAGTTCGAAAGTTCGACAGTTTCGTTGACGTCCATCGAGCCGGTTCCTACGATAAACTCCGCTTTACCTTTTATGACGGAGGATGCGGCTTTGATAAGGCGTTTTTTCTCCGCCAATGGGATATGGGGGAACTCTCCGGATGTACCGAACACAGCTATTCCGTCCATTTTATTTTCAATCAGGTGGTCATACAGCCTGAGGCATGAATCCACATCTATTTCCCGTTCGTTGCGAAGGCAAGTCAGCACGGGTACAACATACTTAATCATACTACAATGTTATTTTGATAAAAATTTTGCAAAGGTATTGATTTTTTGCAATATTACAGGGGATATTCCAAAAATTAAAAAAAGAAACGGGGAAAACAGTCGAAAATCCATCTATCGGACTTCTCTGTCTTCCCCGCCACTCTAAAAAAACTAATCGTATATAACTATGGAAAAAACTCTCTCTTTATTTTCGGTGGAAGAGATTTACCCCCTCTTCGTAACTACGCGAATCATCTCTACAAGTTTGTTCGAATAGCCCCACTCGTTGTCGTACCAGGAGACAACCTTGGCAAAATTGGCGTCAAGAGAAATTCCGGCTTTCGCATCGTAAATAGAAGTCCGCGGATCCCCACGGAAATCGGTCGATACAACAGCCTCGTCGGTGTAACCGAGAATGCCCTTCAATTCACCTTCCGATGCAATTTTCATTGCCGTGTCTATGTCAGCCTTCGTGGCCGGCCTGTTCAACTCAACCGTCAAATCGACAACCGATACGTCCGATGAGGGAATCCTCAATGACATACCCGTCAATTTGCCGTCCAATTCGGGAAGAACCTTGCCGACAGCCTTAGCGGCGCCAGTAGAGGAAGGAATGATATTCTCCAAGATACCGCGTCCGCCTCGCCAATCCTTAGCGGATGGGCCGTCAACAGTCTTTTGTGTAGCCGTCGCAGCGTGAACCGTCGTCATCAATCCCCTTACTATGCCGAATTTGTCGTTGAGAACTTTCGCGATAGGAGCAAGACAGTTCGTCGTACAGGAAGCGTTTGAGATAATGTCCTGTCCGGCATACGTCTTGTCGTTTACCCCAAAAACAAACATTGGCGTGGAATCCTTCGAGGGTGCGGACAAAATCACCTTCTTGGCGCCGGCTGTAATGTGTTTCCGTGCCTTCTCGTCGTCAAGGAAAAACCCTGTCGACTCAACAACTACATCCGCTCCGATGGCGTCCCAACCGAGACGCTCCGGATCGCGTTCCGAGGTCAAACGAATCTTCCTGCCGTTCACAATCAGGTTGCTGCCCTCCAAACTAATCTCACCTTTAAAGATTCCGTGTACGGAATCGTACTTTAGCATGTATGCCAAATACCCCGGATCGAGAAGGTCGTTTATGCCGACTATCTCAATGTCATTGGAAAAATTGTACGTTGCAGCGCGAAACACCATTCGGCCGATACGTCCAAAACCATTAATACCTACTTTGATCATTGTCTGTTAAATTTTAAGTTAAATGAAAAATCAGAACTAAATTCAGGCTGCAAAGGTACTAATCTTTGGCCACCTGTGCAAATTAAATCGGAAAAAATCCTCGTTTTGCATCCTTTGTACCCTAACAACCGCACGGTGTAGCACACGAAACGACCAACAATACAACCGACAGTACAAGTAAAAAATATTTCATCGCATCCATATCGCTTCCTTAATTGCGGTGCAAAGATAGATGTTTTTTCCTTCCGAACTGAATGATGCGAATATTTGCGGGTTTCTGAATTTTAACCTAATTTTGCGGCCTCAAACGAAATTACAAAACCTATAAAAATCTCTGTAAACTTATGTATTGGTTACTTAATTCTTCTGTCGGGAAAAAAGTCATAATGAGCGTTTCGGGTATCTTTCTGATTTTGTTCCTGCTGTTTCACATGTCGATGAACCTGACTTTGCTTTTTTCTGCGGAAGCTTATGACGCGATATGCGCTTTGCTTGGAGCGAACTGGTATGCTATTGTCGGGACGCTTATCCTTGTCGCCGGAGTTGCGGTGCATTTTCTTTACGCCACCGTACTGACCTTGCAAAACCGGAAAGCGAGAGGGAGCAGCCGTTATCTTGCGGCTTCAAAGACGGACGCCGAGTGGTCGGCCAAGAACATGTATGTGCTTGGGGCTATTATTGCATTTGGTTTGTTGCTGCATCTTTGGAATTTTTGGTACAAAATGCAGTTTGCCGAACTGACGGGCGTTCAGACGGGCGCACACCATCCTCACGAGGGCGCCGCTTATGTGTCCGAACTGTTTTCCAATCCGTTTTACTCCGTCATTTATCTTTTTTGGCTGGGCGCATTGTGGCTGCACCTTACGCATGGGGTGTGGAGCGCTTTCCAGACCATAGGACTGAATAACAGGACGTGGTATCCGAGGTGGAGAGTTATCTCGTATATTGTTTCGACCGTTATTGTGCTTGGTTTTGCTGCTGTACCGGTTAAATTTTTATTGTTTTAATTATTATTTAAGGACAACAAAATTATGTCAACTGTAAAATTAGACGCAAAGATTCCCTCCGGCAACCTTGCCGATAAGTGGTCCAATTATAAGGCTCATCAGAAGCTTGTCAATCCGGCTAATAAACGCCGTCTCGATATCATTGTCGTTGGTACCGGGCTTGCGGGCGCTTCTGCGGCTGCGTCGCTCGGCGAGCTGGGTTTTAACGTACTGAACTTTTGCATTCAGGATTCTCCGCGCCGGGCTCATTCGATTGCGGCTCAGGGGGGCATTAACGCGGCGAAGAACTATCAGAACGACGGGGACTCCGTTTACCGGCTCTTTTACGATACTATTAAGGGGGGAGATTACCGGGCGCGTGAGGCGAATGTTTATCGTCTTGCCGAGGTGTCTGTCGATATTATCGATCAGTGTGTTGCGCAGGGTGTTCCTTTTGCCCGCGAGTATGGTGGGTTGTTGGACAACCGTTCTTTTGGCGGGGCGCAGGTTTCCCGCACTTTTTATGCTAAGGGACAGACGGGCCAGCAGTTGTTGCTTGGTGCGTATTCGGCTTTGAGCCGTCAGATTGGCAGGGGGTCTGTTCGGCTGTTTCCCCGTCATGAGATGCTTGACCTTGTTCTTGTGAAGGATGGGGACGGGACGGAACGCGCACGCGGCATTATTGCGAGGAATCTTGTTACGGGGGCTTTGGAACGTTTTTCGGCCCATGCCGTTGTGATTGCTACCGGTGGGTATGGTAACGCTTATTTTTTGTCTACCAACGCTATGAATTCTAATGGTTCGGCGGCGATACAGATTTATAAGAAGGGGGCTTTGTTTGCCAATCCTGCTTATGCTCAGATTCATCCTACCTGTATTCCTGTTCACGGGGAGTTCCAGTCTAAGCTTACTTTGATGTCCGAGTCGCTTCGCAATGACGGACGGATCTGGGTACCTAAGAAGAAGGAGGATGCGGAGGCTATTCGTGCCGGCAGGTTACAGCCTACCGATATTGCGGAGGAGGATCGAGACTATTATCTTGAGCGTCGATATCCGGCTTTTGGTAATTTGGTTCCGCGGGATGTGGCGTCACGTGCGGCGAAGGAGCGTTGTGACGCTGGGTTTGGTGTAGCGTCGTCGGGTTTGGCTGTTTACCTTGATTTTTCGGATGCTGTCAGGCGTCTTGGGGAGGCGACGGTTGAGGCTCGTTACGGTAATTTGTTCCAGATGTATGAGAAGATTACGGATCAGAATCCTTATAAGACGCCGATGATGATTTACCCTGCTATTCATTATACTATGGGCGGTATTTGGGTTGATTACGAGCTGATGACCACTATTCCTGGCTGTTTTGCTATTGGCGAGGCGAATTTTTCCGATCACGGGGCGAATCGTCTTGGTGCGTCGGCGTTGATGCAGGGTTTGGCGGATGGTTATTTTGTTCTTCCGTATACCATACAGAACTATCTTTCCGATCAGATACGTGTTCCGCGTTTTTCTACCGATTTGCCGGAGTTTAGGGATGCTGAGGCGGCTGTTCGGGACAAGATTACCACCTTGATGAATATTAGGGGCAAGCGTTCAGTGGATTCTATCCATAAGGAGCTTGGTCACGTTATGTGGGAATATGTTGGGATGGGTCGGACGGCTGTTTCGCTTGAGGCGGCCTTGGGTCGGATATCGGAGATTAGGGATTCGTTTTGGGGCGATGTTTATATTCCGGGCGATTTGGGGGGTATGAATGTTGAGTTGGAGAAGGCTTTACGTGTGGCGGATTTCATTGAGGTTGGCCGTTTGATGGCTCTTGACGGGCTTAACCGTAATGAATCTTGCGGGGGTCATTTTCGGGAGGAGTACCAGACTGACGAGGGTGAGGCGTTGCGTGATGACTTGAACTATTCATATGCGTCGTGTTGGCGTTATCGTGGCGAGGGTTTGGAGCCTGAGCGTGTTATTGAGCCGTTGGACTACGAGTTTATTGTGCGTCAGCAGCGGAATTACAAATCATAAATTATCAACGACAATTAGTTATGGAGAAGGTTATTAATATTACATTGAAGGTTTGGCGTCAGAGGGGGCCGAAGGCTAAGGGGAGTTTTGAGACGTACCGTCTTGACGGTATTTCGGGGGACACTTCTTTTTTGGAGATGTTGGATATCTTGAATGAGCGTTTGGTTGGCGGGGGTTTGGAGCCTGTTGCGTTTGACAATGACTGTCGTGAGGGGATTTGCGGGATGTGTTCGTTGTATATCAACGGTCATCCGCACGGGCCGGACAGTTTGGTGACTACTTGCCAGTTGCACATGCGTCATTTCAACGATGGGGACACGATTACGGTTGAGCCTTGGCGTTCGGCGGCATTTCCTGTGATTAGGGATTTGATGGTAGACCGTTATGCGTTTGACAAGATTATTCAGGCGGGCGGTTATGTGTCGGTTAATACGGGGGGCGTACCGGACGCGAACGCTATTTTGATTTCCAAGGACAAGTCTGACGAGGCGATGGACGCTGCGTCGTGTATTGGGTGCGGGGCGTGCGTTGCGGCGTGTAAGAATGGGTCTGCGATGTTGTTTGTTTCGGCGAAGGTGAGCCAGTTGTCGTTGTTGCCGCAGGGACAGGTGGAGGCGTCGCGCAGGGTTAAGGCGATGATATCGAAGATGGACGAGCTTGGGTTTGGGAGTTGCACTAATACTCGCGCTTGCGAGCAGGAGTGTCCGAAGGGCGTTTCTATCAGTCACATAGCGCGGTTGAACCGTGAATTTTTGAAGGCGAAGCTGTCGGAATAGACGGGTTCGTTGTATTTTTACAGGGCTGTTCCGTTCACCGTCACATATATGAGGGAATATGTGAGGGGTGATTTAGGGGCGACCCTGTTTTTTTTGCGCTTTTTGAAGGCGAATCCGTCGGAATAGACGGACTCGTTGTATTTTTGCTGGGCTGTTCCGTTCGACATCGCATATATGAGGGAATATATGAGGCGTAAATCAGGGGCGACCCTGTTTTTTTTGCGCTTTTTTATTTACATGGAGAAAAATTATTCATATATCGTATATTTTTTCAAGAACGCTTGTTGTTTTAAAAAATATACTTACCTTTGCAACGTCTATGAAACAAACAAGAGCATATACAAATATAATTTCCTTACCGGCGACGTCGAAATATGTATCGGTAAGTTGTGCGTCTCTTTATACAGGCTTAATATATATGTGGGTGGAACGCATTTACGCAAATATGAATCGAATTTACGTAAATATGGAACGCATTTATGTAAATATGAATCGCATTTACGTAAATACAGAGCGCATTTACGTAAATATGAAACGCATTTACGTAAATATGAAACGCATTTACGTAAATATGAAGCGCATTTACGTAAATACAGAGCGCATTTCAAGAAATAAGGAGCTCTCAAAGAACAGTAAATTTTATATAAATAACAATACAAATCTTTTAAATAGAAATCTTTATGGCAAGTAGACACGGGTATTACATCCCAACAAAAGACAAAGACCTCGTTGTATTCGGAATGAATTTCAGAGACGTTGTTTCAGACAACCTGACAAAATGGGGCATTACGCAAGCAGAGTACA
>JAIRMF010000048.1 GCA_031258895.1 Dysgonamonadaceae bacterium
GCGGCTCTGGGGGTGGATGCGGTGCTCGAAGTTGGCCCGGGCAAAACCCTCTGCGGCCTCTGGAAGGACGCGGGAAGCGCGATCCCCAGTTACACGGCCCCACAGGGGCTTCCCTTTTATGAAGTGGGAAGCGGCGGGGATATAATACCGCTCTTTGAAGAGCGCCAATTGGGTTAGGGACAGATTATCCATGACCCTTTAGCAGATGGAGACTTAAGGAACTGTACAGAAATAATATGACCGTTTGGTCATGTTATTTCCTTATTACGCAAGCAATTAAAATAAAAAAGGTAGAGGAATTGGGCGTTTTTGCTGGACAGAATAACATAGGATTATATGGATAACCACGAATGAGCAAAGCGTAGAGCGGACAATCCGTGGTATCACCATACATGGCGCCCCCTCTGCGGTTCCTTAGTAATGAAGTTCGGGTGTGCGGCTTTATCGTAGACATCCGGCACCGGGGTTCACCCCGCATCGGTGTCTGGCAATATCAGCGGGAAGCGACCGTTGACAACATCGTGCATAAGCACATCAATTTCTCCGGTCAGTTCCACATATTCGAGTAATTTGTTTATAAGGTTCAGGAAACCTTCCATATCGTCGGCGGTGAAAGCGCAATGAGTGAAGCCATAGGAGTTAAACTTTATCCATGCGTTTTTGACCACTTCGTATCCGGCGATATTTATTCTCTGAGCATCTAGCGGGCAAGGTATTGTAATATTGGTTTGCCCATCGGTGAGCGTAACCGTTTCGTTATCCTCGTCGAAAGGCTGAATCGTTCGCGTCCAAAGCAATCGGAAGTTAGGCGGCACTTGCGCCTTAATTGCCATATAATCATAGCCCGCGATGTTGCAGGGCACGTAGTCGCGCTTTTCCAATTCGGCGACCTTTCGACCAAGGACGGCAAGCTGTCTGAATACCTCCGCATGCTCTACAATAGGGATACGCGGTCGCATATCCGAACGGGTGACTGTAAACAACGCGCCCTCGAACTCGTCGAGATATACCTGAGAGCAAAGAACGGCAAAAGTGTAGAAAACCACTTCGGTCGTCAATTCGATGCCATCAATATTCAAAAGCGCGGACAAATTTTCGGTCAGCCGGTCGTTGATATTTCCTGTAAGCGCGGAACTGGTTTTGCTGACGGGATATTGATTGAGATAAATAAACGAATTCCCGCGACGGCAAAGGTCGTTATCGGGATAATACCAACAGAAAGACACAAACGGTTTTAAGCTTTCCTTTTGGTCTTTCGGGGAATGAGATAGCGCAAAGCCTATCGTTCTCGCATCGGAATACGCTTTGCCTATTTCAGGCCGCCTGCGAGTACCGCCGCCGCCCACTTTACTGAACTTGTGCAATAGTTCCTGCCATAGGAACGCTTTCATTGGCAGGAAGGGACGAAAAGCGTAATTAACGATGTATTGGTCAAGAATATTCTCGACCGCCTGCTGATTTGGAAGCTCGTTAAGCGCGTTCGCAAACGCCTGTGTTTCCGCTTCTTGCGGGGGTTTGTCCTGCGAACCAAGCCACTCCTCGGAGGCATATATTCCGCGCCGCAGAATATCTTTACTGCGCCGTTTTAACATCGACAATTTCAAATGCGTAAAGATACTTGACGGCGCGAGCTTTACGCCGGAACAATGCTTTTTGAATAGGGAATTTGACTCGGCTTCACCGCTAACAGGCCAGTAAGACGAGTACAGTTCCCTGTTGAATGGCAGAGATGGACGTAAAGCGTAGTTTGACGTATCAAGATCATGGCAAAAAAACAAGCGCAGAGAGGTCTCCGCATCTTGTTCTAACCAAGCCATTTTTTCAGCTTTTGAAAACCGCGATATGTCGAAATAGTTATACTGCGTTATTGGAGCGGTTTCGCCGTATCTTCTCGTCGCAATTAAAATAGCGCGTCCCTGCTGGGTCTTGAATATACTGTCGGAACGAATTCCTGCTCTTGCGTCCGCATCTACGGACACAATCCACGCCGCCGAAAAATGTTCAGAAATATATTTACGAGCATACTTGTATGATTCAACTTCAAGGAAAGTTGCCGGAACAATGTACGCCAAGACAGAGTGATTTTGAGAATGTTCCAACATATCGCAGCCCCAACGCAGAAATTGGAGATACGGATTATTGACTTGCTTTTGAGTATTTTGTCTTGCGTGCCGGTTTTTGGCGGGAGGACGGAAATTGTCCATTAGGTTCTGTATTTTAGAAAAGTCCGCGCCAATATTCGTCTTGGAAGAATCTGAAGATGGCGGGTTCCCTATAACAAGGGTAATCGGATGTGACGATAACTCGCGGACGCGATTGAGTTCAAAGCCCTCGACTGTGTTTGTGTTCGCGGACCCAACCCCAAACACATAGTCGCTCAAGGCGTTTGCGAGAAGCAATTCGTTTTTTGAACGTCTGCCGCTAATTTCTTGGGTTAGAATCGCCATACGATAATTCGCCAACATATACGGCGCGGGTAATATTTCTATGCCGCAGAGAGTAAACGCTCCGTGCAGAGTGTCGTTTTGCCTTATCCTCTCTAAAAATGAGCCTGTTCCGCAACAAGGGTCGATTAGACTGTTCGTGTCGCTAAATATACTGGCACCGTCGAAATTATTATGCGCGATTTTTTCAACCAAGCGAACAATACAATCCGCAAGCTCGCTCGGCGTGTAATACGCGCCATAGTCAAAGCGAGAGCGCGGGTCAAACTTTGACAGGAACAACTCGAATAATTTATGATAATCAGGTCGCCGCCGCTGCCGGTCAGTCATATGAACAAACGACAAGAAGCGGATGCATTCGTCTGTCCATGCCAAAATAAAGCTGCTATCGTCATTGTGATTGTTGATATAGTGTATAATCGTGAGGAACGGTCGCAGGGCTTGCCCGTCAACAATATCTCGCAAAAGGTATTTCCTTATTTTTTGTTCCTTTTCAGCCGGTGAATCGTTATCGGCACATTCAACTCGGTGCGCATATAACAAGGCAAACATAATGACCTGCGCGGCGAAATCGGCAAACACTTTGTCTTGCCTCAAATTCTGGTCGTTATGGTTATATACCAAAGTCCGCAGTTCATCCAAAAAAGATATGGCATTGCGTTCCGTGTCGTCCATCGCCTCATCTATCGGAATGCTCGAATAACGAAGAATTTCATCGGAAAGATACCTTGTCCGCAGAGCGACAAGCTCCACCAGTTTGCCCTCGTCGCAGTATTGCGGGGACGGTTCAGCGTAAAATCGCCGCATCATAACCTCAAACTGCGGGTTTATGGTTAAGCGTGACCAGTCGGGGCGGTTCATCTGCGATTTGTCTACTAGAGATATGACTTGTGGTTCGGCGCTCTTGTCAAACGAGTACACAAAGTCGATCCCGTCGGTGATTATCAGCTTGTGCCCCAGCGAGAGGTATCGATTGAATTGATCTTTATGCGGCGTAATGTCAAAAGCGGTTGGACTAAACCCTTTTGCCTCGATATATCCGTAAACACCGAGAGTAGTCCTGTCGTGAATACGCCAGTCAGGGCGTCCTATATGGGATTGGATACGCGGTTCAAGAATGACTACAATATTGGCACTACCGTTCAGTTCGTTCGCCATTTCCTTAAACAACGTGTCCAGCGGAGGACGAAAAGACAACTCGGCTGTGTGTTGATTATCGGCGAGAGAGTCGTTATAATCCCGTTGCAATGTTCTCAGATAATGATTAATAATAGTCTGATACGACACATCGTTACCTTTTCCCTTTGTAATATGAAATAATGCTTTCGCCTATAACCTTTGCCAGTCTTGGTGGCACGGCGTTTCCGATTTGACGAGCGATTTCTATCTTTGACCCTTTGAAAACGAAGTCAAGAGGGAATGTTTGTAACAACGCGCCTTCGCATAACGAGATACTTCTTGGCTGTTCGGGATGACCGAACAGTCCCCGCGTAAAACTGTCAAATCGCGCCGTAATAGTGGGAGCTGGTTCGTCCCAAAACATTCGACCGTATACGTTGCGGTGCCCGATTATCGCGCTGCCTACTTTGTGACAGTCAGCCAACAGTTCTTCCGGCAGATAATCTCGCCCTTGTCCTTCTTTTAACGCCTTGATACGCCGCAGATTTATCTCAGATAACCTGTCCCGCCGGTGTAACGGATAGTCGGGGTGAGATTTACCGTCTTCGGGCGGTTCGGGCAAAAATTCTATTGTTTCGCGCACCGTTTTTTTCTCGCCCGCAGGCTTCGGGAATGAGTATTCCGCGCCAATATCTTCACGCTCCCCAATGAGGATAATTCTCTTCCTGCGCTGAGGCACTCCATAATCTTCCGCATCAAGCAGTTCCTTATGGATATGATAGCCAATAGATTTCATCGTATCAATCAGTTCTGAGAGTATGATTTTGCCGCGTTTTCCTTGAATGCCGAAAACATTTTCCATAACGAAGAATATCGGACGGACTTCATCGACGAGTCTGCCGTATAATGGAACCAATTCATTTCGGCTGTCGGTGTCATCACCGATGCGTTGAACGGAAAACCCCTGACAAGGTGGCCCACCTGCGAGCAAAAACAACTCGCTTTTCCCTAAACCTATCTTATCTAAAAGCCGTCCGTTAAGCATATTTCTGATGTCTTCACAAACGGCAGGGTGCTTGAAATATTTAGGATTGCTTTGGAGCGTTTCTACACACCTCTTATCTATGTCAAAGCTCAACAGAATTTCAAATCCCGCATCGCACAATCCTAACGACAATCCTCCCGCACCCGAAAAGCTATCAACACAAGTGAAACGCATACTACGCCCGTCTCCTTGTCTTCTTCATAGCCGCAATGAGGCTTGAATACGAATTGCTCACGGGCATTTCGACTGATCCAATCTCGTTTTTCAACTGAACGTTGGTTGGTCCTGCCGAAAGATATTCTATAAGTGCATTGACGGCAACTCCGCACGAAAGCAGAGGTGGAACGGCTTCTCCAATCTGGCGATAAATATCATCGGATTTTCCCTCAAATTGAAAATTATCGGGAAAGCTCTGTAATCTCGCGGCTTCTCTCGCGGTCAGACCTCTGTCTTGAACAGGGTGGGTATAACGTCCGCTCGCGGGATTACGGGCATAATGAGTGATGGTAATCGCCGGCTTATCCCAACTGAGCCGCCCGTAAACATCGTAGAAACCATTCACCTTAGCAAGGCATTTAGGACCTTCTCCCGCAGGCAAGCTCCCACCGTCGTGAGGGACTTTTTTTATAATTTCAACGGTACTTTGTTTATGAGCGACCGCTTTGTGCAACGGGTCCGTAGGATCGGACTGTCCCGCTTCAAGTGAACGTAACCCTCCGATAGCGTCACGAACCGTCTTGTATTCGTCAGGGGTAAAACAGCCTTCAGGAAGCAAAAAATTCTTTTTCATTCCAACGATAATCGAACGAAATCTTTCCTGAGGAACGCCGAATTCAGCAGCGTTATAAATATTTTGTTTAACGATATACCCCGATTTAGAGAAAAATTGACGCGCCTTATTGAAATACTTCCAGTATCGTTCTGATAAAAATTCCGGCACGTTTTCCATCACAAACACATCGGGATTAACTTCAGCGACAATGCGCGAAAACGCAATGACCAAGCTATTGCGGTCGTCGTCTTCCTCATCCCAATGTTTTTTTCTATGGGAGGAAAAGCCCTGACACGGTGCGCAACCGATAAGTATGACGGGCTTGGAATAGTCAAAACCTACGGTATCTAAAAAAACGTGAATATTTTCGCGAGTTTTTGATATTTCAAGAATATCATGACAAACGGTCGGTGTTCCGAAGTTTTTACTGTAGGTAGCCGCCGATATGGGATTGATGTCGCACCCCGCCAAGAAGTTAAACACCGGAAATACTCCGTTTATCGCCGCAAAGCCGAGCGATGTTCCACCGGCTCCACTGAAAAAGTCAAGTATCTGTATTGGATTGGAAGAGGCAGAACCTAATTCGAGCGGGGAAAAGTCGCATAAAGCAGAAACCGCCGCATTGAACAATGCGGTTTTATCATTACGAAAATCGGTCGTATTTGTGCCGTTTGAAACCGCCGCTTCGAGAAGTTTTGTACGCGTCAACATTTCGTCGTCATTTCCAATCTGTGTTTTACGTTGCATATAATTTCCGAAATCTTTATTTACCCCGAGCTTGTGATACTGAATAAATGACATCTCAAATATCTCAGGCATCTCAATCCAAAAATCGGTATATTTTATCGAAACCCTCCATGGGAGTTTGTCGCGCTTCGTACGTAAAATCTCGAAAAAGTGCCGATTAGGCGCTTTTTTACCTTACAAACTCCACTGAACCGAAGGTTCACAGCCCATAAATCGTGGTTTTTGCATTGCAAATTGGAGCAAAAACCTACAAGCGCGACAAACTCCTAGTTACGTTGTCGCCACGGTTCAGTTTAATAGTGTATGAGCTAATCCCCTTTTTACGATTATATCGTATGCGTCAGAGAAAATCCAGTAAAAACGAGCGAATGGTAGCACAACGGTCGGGGCATTGCGAGGCCGACAAACGCCCCGCAGGGCTGGAACGGGGGATAGCGTAAACCGGGAAAAGCAAGCAAATTTGGGGATGGCACGAGGGAGCGGAGCGGCAACGATCGGCAAATTGCCGCATTGCCGTGAGCAACGCAACCGACCCGGCCATCCCCTTTTTCTCGAATGTAACCGGAAAGCAGGAGCCGAGCGGCGCGGAACTCAAACG
>JAIRMF010000052.1 GCA_031258895.1 Dysgonamonadaceae bacterium
AAACTATAACTACCGTCAGAGTGAACATGCCCGAAAACAGAAAGGTCTATACAAAGACATTATTCCTTACAGAAATGCATCAGGCTATTAAACCGCTTTTCGAACCGGAGATACTCTGCACATGATTTGGGAGGCGCATTGACGAAGTCAGGAACAGGTACAATAATAACAAAAACGCCATAGATATATTATTTCTCCGACCGGATAAAAAAAAGATTTGCGGTGTTGAAAAAAATCAACAACTTCGCAAAGAGTTATTTGAAACAATGCAAGGCGTAGCAAACAAGCACATTTCGCTCGTTACTATGTCGTTATCCGTTTAAGTTCGCTTTTTCGTAAATTTCTGAAAGAGAGGGGGAATTTTGGAAAAAATCACTATCTTTGCACCCTGTTTCACCATAACACCATACACAATGAAGGCGACAATAAAACTGTTTACAGTAGTACTCGTTCTATCGGTATCGTTACAGGCGTGCAAAAACAACGCCGAAGTAACATCCTCAAAAACACCGCAGGAAATATACGAAGACCTGCAAAAAGACCTCGCAATAGACTGGAATACATGGGATACCCGTTCCGTCCTGACGCACGTATACCTCCCGCACGGCGCGGCAATCGACATAAATCTAATCGACCCGAGCGGCACAAGGAAAGATAAGTTCCAGGTCGGGGAAAGAGGCAAAGACGCGCCCGTGCTGCACCCCGGAACGCATACTTTCGACGGCACATACACAGACGTCTCGGTAGAGTGGAAGGGGCTAAAACTGCGCGTGCAAAGCACAGCGCTCAATAGAGAGAACCTGATATTAATCAGCCCGTTACACGGGAGCGCAAAGGGCGGCAAGATAATCATTAAGCCGCAGTCGGTATGGTTCCGCGCAAACAAAATCAATGTGTCCGAGAATATATTTAATATCGCTCCGCTCGGTGAAGAATTAACGTTCGCAGGTCATGTGGACGGCAAGTACGAAAAAACAAACGATAACGAAATAGTGATGTCGGCAGACGAGCCTACCGTTGTCTGTATCGGATGGAACATGAGTATAGAAACGGCAAGCAAGACAATGCAGCAGGTAGCGGAAAACATTGAAAAGGCAGACAGAGAACAGTACGGCCAATGTTACGACGTATACAACGCAATGCGAAACGTACTCGCCTGGGACAACATCTACGACCCAACTATCAACCGCGTCATAACGCCGGTAAGCAGGATATGGAACGTAGGATGGAGCTCAAACCCCTCGCTCGGTGGATTCGTACTGTTCTGCTGGGACACCTATTTCGCATCAATGATGCTCTCGACGTCAAGCCGCGAACTTGCATACGCAAACGCAGCAGAAATAACAAACGCCATCACCGAAAACGGCTTCGTACCAAACTTTTACGCAGTAAACAACTACAAATCCCGCGACCGCTCACAACCGCCCGTGGGGTCGATGGCGGTCTGGATGCTCTATATGAAGTATCACGACAAGTGGTTCCTCGAACTCGTGTACGACAAGCTGTTGTCATGGAACCGCTGGTGGCACAACAACAGGCAAACGGACGGCCTCCTCTGCTGGGGCAGCAGTCCGTTCGAGAAAGTCACGTACAGATGGTGGGAAAGCAAAGGGGTGAACGAAACGGAAGGCGGGGCGCTGGAATCCGGTCTCGACAACTCACACATGTACGACAACATACCGTTCGACAGCAAAAAACACCAGCAAAAGCTAAACGACGTAGGACTCACCAGCCTCTACATCATGGATTGTAATATATTATCAAAGATCGCGCAACTGCTCGGCAAAAGCCACAACGAACGCGAACTATTCGAACGCGCACAATATTATACCAAAAACATGGCCAAGACATGGGACGAGGAAACCGGCTTCTACTATAACCGGCACACAGACGCCGGCGAGCTCGACCGCCGAATATCGCCCACCAACTTCTACCCGATGCTCGCAGAAATACCAACCCAGGCCCAGGCAGAACGCATGGTCAATAAACACCTCCTCAACCCCGAAGAATTCTGGGGCGAGTGGGTTATACCCGCTACCCCGCGCAATGACCCTGCGTACAAGGACAACACTTACTGGCGTGGACGCATCTGGGCTCCGTTAAACTTCCTCGTCTACGCCGGACTGTGCAACTATGACCTCCCCGACGCGCGTAAAGCGTTCGCCGAGAAGTCCAAAAACCTCCTCCTTAAAACCTGGCTCGAGCACGGATATGTCTTTGAGAACTACAATGCCGAGACAGGCAAAGGCGACGACGTTGAAAACAGCGACAAGTTTTACCACTGGGGCGCCCTACTCGGCTTCATCACACTGATAGAGGAAGGATACTACATTGAAGACGACTCCCGGCCGGAAACAACTAACCACAAAGGCGGTAACTGATAACAGGCCAAAACAGGACAAGTAATATACACAATATTAATTGATAATAACGGTACGAACAGTACTCAACAGCAAACATTATGGCAACAATCAAACCTTTCCGCGGCCTGCGTCCACCCGCACAATACGCAGCCCAGATAGCCTCACGCCCCTATGACGTCCTAAACTCCCAAGAAGCGCGGGACGAAGCGCACGGTAACGAAAAGTCTCTCTACCACATCATTCGACCCGAAATAGACTTCCCAATCGGGATAGACGAACACGACCCTGCGGTCTATCAAAAAGCGGCCGAGAACTTCAAAAAGTTCCAGGAAAACGGGTGGCTCGTACAGGACGAGACGGAGAACTACTACATCTATGCGCAGACTATGAACGATAAGACGCAGTTCGGTATAGTCGCCTGCATGTCGATAGATGATTACTTAGACGACAGAATAAAAAAGCACGAACTGACCCGACACGACAAAGAGGAAGATCGAATGAAGCACGTCCGAATTAACGACGCCAACATCGAGCCGGTGTTCCTTGCATACCCCGATAACAAGTTCATCAACTGGGTCGTCTCCTACATCGCACGCAGTAAGCCGGAATACGACTTCATCTCCCCGGACGGTATCCAACACCGGCTCTGGGTAATCAAAGACTACCGGTTCATCAAGGACATAACAGAACGTTTTTCCGAGATCCCGTACATGTACATCGCCGACGGACACCACCGCACAGCAGCTGCCGCACTCGTCGGCGCGGAAAAGGCGCGCACAAACCCCAACCACACCGGCAATGAAGAATATAACTATTTCATGGCAGTGTGCTTCCCTGCCTCACAGCTGACGATAATGGATTACAACCGCCTGATCAGCGACCTGAACAACCAAACGCCCGACGATATCCTCGACCGCCTGAAAGTTAATTTCAGCGTATTCGACATGGGCGAGAATCAATACAAACCCGCACGCTTACATAACTTCTCACTATACCTGTCCGGTCACTGGTACTCGCTCGATGTACACAGAGACGCCTACGACAGGAACGACCCGATAAGCGCCCTCGACGTCACAATCAGCTCGAAACTGATACTCGATGAGATATTCGGTATCAAAGACTTACGCTCCGACAAGCGTATAGACTTCGTAGGCGGTATCCGTGGTCTCGATGAGTTACGTCGCAGAGTGTACAGCGGAGAAATGGCGGTCGCACTGGCGCTCTATCCCGTTACAATGCAACAACTAATGGATGTTGCAAATACAGGCAATATCATGCCGCCAAAAACTACCTGGTTCGAACCCAAACTCCGCTCCGGACTCGTAATCCACAAATTAAGCTGACAATAACTGTACCCAACAACAGACAAAGAATGACACCGCACGTATCGTTCCGCATCATGCTGTTCCTGCAATACATGATGGTAGCCGTCTGGTGGCTGCCGTACGCCGCCTATCTCACAAGAGCCGGAATCCCCGACGGTACAAGAGACATAGCGCTAAGCGCGATGGCCGTAGGCTTCATGGCGTCGTCAATAGTAGGAGCGTTCGCGGACAGATACTTCGCCTCGCAAAAAGTGCTCGCCGTAAGCAATCTGTCTGTATCCGCCCTCCTTGCATGTGCAGGCCTGACAAACAACGCACGCCTGACAATCATACTCGTGTTCGCCGTCATGATAATATACATGCCGACATGGGCGCTAACGGGTTCCATAGTACTAAAACACATAAAACAGGAACAGTTCCCCCGCATAAGACTGTTCGGAACACTCGGCTGGGTGGCGTCGGGACTATTTAGCGTGCTGTTCGTTAACGCCTTCAATATGCACGACTTCGACGGAAGCAATGTCACATTCCTGTGCGGTAGCGGGGTAGCCCTGACAGCAGCCGCGTTCGACCTAACACTGCCAAACACTCCCCCAAACAAAAACCAGGAAAAGTTCTCCATAATAAACATACTCGGATTCAAAGCCTTCACACTGCTGAAAAACCGTAACTTCCTTACGCTGTTCATCTGCACGTTCACCTCTGTGCTCGGCTACGCGCTCTACTATACATACGCAGGACTCTTCTTTAGCGAACAGCAGTACCAATACGTAACCGGCACCATCGTCCTGGGGCAGGTAGGGGAAGTGGCATTTCTATTCCTGACAACAACAATACTCCTGAAGTTCGGATTCAAACGCACTATGCTAATCGGACTTGGTGCGATGGTGGTCAGGTATGGCTCGTTCTGGTGGGGCAGTGTGGCAGGCGGCGACGCGTTCTACGTGACAGGGGTGATGCTACATGGCGTCATATTCGGGTTGTACTTCACCGCAGGGCAAATATACACCGACAAGATAGCCCCGTCGCACCTCAGAGCACAGGCACAGGGACTGATGGCCTTTCTTGTTTGGGGTGTTGCACTGCTAACTGGGAACTTTCTATGCAGTAAACTAATAGCGATCAATGCCACTACCGACTGTGTGACCGTCACACATGCCTGGTCCGCAATATTCGGTACGGTAACAATATTCTCAGCCATCCTCTGGATAGCCTTCGCCTTCTCCTATAAATACGATAAATAACGTCACCTCGAAAAAAATACTGCGTCTCGGAAAAAAGTATTACCTTTGCGGATTATTAACAATCAAAAAAGACATAACAATGAAACAGCTTAACACAACCATCAAAACAATACTACCACTAATCTGTGTAGTAATGCTCCTCTCATGTGAAGAAATCAAAAACCTCACAACACTCGAAATCCCTGTCAAAGCACTCGAAATCAACTTTAACGCCGCAACCCCCGAAAATATCCCCGACGTCCGGCAAAGCACAGCAGCAACAGAACCCGGAATGCGCACCTTCAACGGTAAAGATACAATCAAAATAGACTCCGAAGAATTCGAACCGTACGCAAAATACGCCAACCTCGTCAAGTTAATCAAAGTCTCCGACGTGAAAGTGACAATCACTTCCGATAACGGTGGCAGCGTCTGCAAAAACGTTACACTCAAATCGTCAGCCCTAAACTCGTCGTGGAGCTGCGAGGAATACGCGCTTAACACACCGGTGCAGGCCAGCCAGGAACTTAATGACCTCATACATAAACTGCTCGACGCAGTGCTCCAAGAAGACGATATAGACTTCGAATTCTATGGCGAAACAGACGCCCCAAACGGTAGCAAGATAAACATCAAACTCACAATCAACGGCGTGCTGACCGTGCAACTGCTGAAAGATTGAAAACTACACGACTGCAAAACCTGTTTATGAATCACAGACTTACAGAACTCCTGGACATAAAATACCCCATAATACAAGGTGGTATGGTGTGGTGCTGCGGCTGGCAACTCGCCTCTGCAGTGAGTAATAATGGCGGACTTGGATTGCTCGGTGCAGGCTCAATGACTCCCGAAACCCTCCGTGAACATATCAAGAAATGTCGCGCTGCTACCGTCCAACCGTTCGGAGTAAACGTGCCGCTGCTCTATAAAGACGTTGACGGTATCATGAAAGTCGTGATGGAGGAAAAGGTGCCAATAGTGGTAAGCTCGGCAGGAAACCCGAAAACGTGGACAAAACAACTGCAAGAAGAAGGAATAACAGTACTGCATGTGGTATCAAGTTCCAAATTCGCACAAAAAGCAGAAGAAGCCGGCGTGAATGCCATTATTGCCGAAGGGTTCGAAGCAGGAGGACATAACGGACGAGAAGAAACAACAACCATGGCGCTGATTCCACAGGTCCGTTCCGCCGTCTCACTGCCACTCGTCGCTGCCGGCGGTATCGCCACCGGCTCGCAAATGCTCGCCGCACTCTGTCTCGGAGCCGACGGCGTGCAAATAGGTACGCTTTTCGCCCTCTCGGAAGAAAGCTCGGCATCGCCCGAATTCAAACAAATCTGCACCAATCTTAAAGAAGGCGATACGCAACTTGTACTGAAAAAACTCTCTCCCACAAGACTGATCAAAAACGCCTTCTGCGAGAAAATAAAGGAAGCCGAAGACCGTGGGGCAGCTGCCGAAGAACTGTTGGAAATCGTAGGCAAAGGCCGTACCAAACTCGGTATCTTTGAAGGAAATATGACCGACGGAGAACTCGAAATCGGACAAGTAGCCTCACTGATTCGAAAAATCGAACCGGTCGAAAACATTATTCGCCGCCTCATCGACGAATACAACCTTACTCTCGGAAGACTAAAACCGGTGCTTTAGACGTAGATTTTTCAATGCTTTTTCGCAGGATGTAGGAGAAGTCGTTTTTTTTTCGTACCTTTGCGCCGTTTTTAATGGGTAAGAACCTTGGGAAGATTCGACGTTTATAAAGTGGATTTGAAAAGCATGAAGGAGAATACTCGGAACTACGAGTACCTTCTTGATGCACAGTATTTCTCAGATATCGAAGGCGACGATGTGCATAAAGGCAATGTTGCAGTTGTGCTCGCCGTTACCAAACGTGAAGATATCTATGAGATGAATTTTCATCTTTCCGGTGTAGTTGTGATTCCCTGTAACCGCTGTCTTGATTGCATGGATATGCCGATAGACACCAAAGCGCGTCTGATTGCAAAATTCGGCAAGGATTATGCAGAGGAAAGCGACGAAATAGTGGTGATTCCCGAGTCAGAAGGCTATATCAATATTGCATGGTTCCTATACGAGTTTGTAGTGCTTGCGATACCCATCAAGCATGTTCATCCTCAAGGGAAATGCAACCGGCAGATGTCGGCAAAACTGCGCAAATACGCTCCAAAGACCGATGGCTACGACGGACAGGAAGAAGACCCCACGTTCACGGACAGTGACGCCGAACAACCGGTAGATCCAAGGTGGGACGCTTTGAGAAACTTCAAAGAAGAATAAAACAAAAATTTAATTTAATAAGAAAATGGCACATCCTAAACGAAGAGTAGGCAAAACCAGAAGAGACAAACGCAGAGCGCACGACCACGCTGTTATTCCTCAGCTTGCAATTGACCCGACAACGAGAGAATATCACTTATATCATCGTGCTCATTGGTACGAAGGTAACTTGTATTACAAAGGAAAGGTCATCATTGACAAAGCGAATACCGTCAAGGAGTGATTATGGGCAAGACACGTGCAGTCATCACGGGTATTGGCGGATATGTTCCCAATTACAGACTGACCAACGAGGAGATTTCCACTTATGTAGACACCTCTGACGAATGGATCACGCAGCGAATCGGTATCAAAGAAAGGCGGATTCTGAAGCCGGAAGAAGGTGTCGGAGTGAGTTACCTTGCGCAGCGAGCTATTGAGGACATGCAGAGCAAGCGTCCTTTTGACCCGCTTTCGGTTGAGGCGATAATCTTTGCTACTTCCACTCCCGACTATATTCTTCCCAATACGGCCTCACTTGTTGCTTTCAGGACGGGGATGAAGAACGCGTTCGGGTTTGATTTATCGGCGGCTTGCAGTGGCTTTGTCTACGCCCTTGAGACGGCAAACAATTTCATACTTTCGGGCAGATACAGGAGAGTAATGGTGATAGCGGGCGATGTATTGTCGGTTGTTACCGATACGCTCGACCGGAACACCTGTCCTATTTTTTCCGATGCTTGTGGTGTTGTTTTTGTCGAGGCTCAGGAGAGCGAGGAAGGTATCATTGATTCGGTTTTGCATGTCGACGGCGACAGTGTAGAAAACTTGCACATGCTTGGTGGTGGGTCTGTCAATCCGGCCAGCCATGAGACAGTTGACAGACGTATGCATTACATTTGGCAAAACGGCAAGGCGGTGTTTAAGAAGGCTGTTACTTCGATGGCCGACACTTGTGAGGAGATACTTCTTCGCAACAACCTGACGAAAAATGATGTTCAGTGGGTGGTTCCGCACCAAGCCAACCTGCGTATTATTGAGGCGATAGCCGGTCGTTTGGTTTTGCCTCTTTCGAAAGTCATGGTCAACATTGAGAAGTATGGCAATTCGAGTGCCGGCACGATACCTCTTTGTTTATGTGATTGGGAAAAAATCATGCGGAAAGGTGACAATGTGATCCTTACCGCTTTTGGAGCCGGATATACCTGGGGTGCCGTATATCTTAAATGGGGGTACGACACGGATCGATAAGACTTCCCGGCGTCGGTATTGGCGCGGTTAGCGGCATTCAAAATTCACAAGTTCACAAGGGTCGATCGCTCGGCCGTTATTCCACAATTCAAAATGCAGATGATTACCGGTAGAGTACAGGCCGGTATTACCCACGAAGGCGATTATTTCTCCGGTTTCTGTGGTTTCGCCCTGTGATTTCAGCAGGCGAGCGCAGTGTTTATAGACGGAGAAGAAGCCGTTTGGGTGTTGTATTTGAAGCACGTATCCGGTTTCGTGGTCGAGTCCGGCGAAGACGACGGTACCGTTTCGGACGGCGGTTACGGGTTCATTTTCCACAGTAGCGATATCGATTCCGTAGTGTTTTGCTTGCGGGTTGAAGAGTGAGGATACAATACCTTTCGTGGGCCGGTAGAAGACGGGGTTATCCGGTTTTGGGGCGGTGCCGGAATTGAGGTTAAATCGTTCTTCTTCTTCGTAGTTACGGATAAATGTTTCGGTTTCTTTGGAGTTACTGAGTTTAAGTTCAGTTTGGTATTCTGCCGGGTTATTGACTTCGAGCACCTGGTCTACTTCGAGGGTACCGTTGAGGGCGGCTTTGACGTTATTGATATATTGCGCTTGTATTTGGAGTGTGATTTGCATGGAGTCGCATTTGAGGGCGTTTTCGATAATTTCTTGCCGGATGTCGGCTGGGAGGTATCCGGGTAAGTAGTTGCGGATAGGTGTTTTAACGATCACGAATGCGGTTATTGCGATCAGTGCGACGGCGAAGAAGAACAATGCGAGGCATCCTTGCAGTCTTGATATATGGAATGAGAAGACTTCTTCGAGTGTATTTTCGTTCAGGAATAAGAGTTTGTATTCGAACCGCATCTTATCCCAAAAACCTTTGTTTTTCCAGTTGCTCATTTTGCAAAGTTCGTAAAAATGTCTGAGCTATGCAACTATACACCTATGCGCTAAATGATTTTCCGAATGTGCAGAAAGATTTTCTGCGTGTTCCCAAAAAGTTGATATATAAGATCAAATCACTTCTCAGAGAACAAGGTAGCAGCGCAAACAAGAGGAACCTTGTGATCAGGTATTTTTGCGTAACTTTGCAGGCATTTCCATAGATACAAACAATGAACTGCAAAAACAATTCAAACCGCGTGCGAAAACCCGAATGGCTCAAAGTAAAACTCGGTAACAATCAACATTTCTCGAAAACAGGAACCCTGATCTCCTCCCAAAACCTTCATACAATCTGCCAAAGCGGACGGTGCCCCAATCTGGGCGAATGCTGGAACCGTGGGGCTGCAACGTTTATGATAGGAGGAGATATATGCACCCGCTCCTGCAAATTCTGCAACACCCGAACAGGACGTCCCGAACCGCTCGACCCAAACGAACCACTGCGAGTCGCACTTGCCATCAAAAACCTGGAACTGAAACACGCCGTCATAACTTCCGTCGACCGAGACGACCTACCCGATTGCGGCGCAATACACTGGGTGGAAACAGTCCGACAAATCAAACTCCATAACCCGACAACAACCCTCGAAATCCTTATCCCTGACTTCAAAGGCAACACCGGTAACTTAAACCTCGTCATCAAAACCCGTCCGGAAATAATATCGCATAACATGGAAACAGTTCGCCGGCTAACCCCAATCCTCCGAAGTGCAGCACAATACGAACGCAGTCTCACGGTGTTGAAAACAATAACCGAATCAGGTGTGCCTGCAAAAACAGGATTGATGCTCGGTATGGGAGAAACGGAAAACGAGGTCGCACAACTCATGAACGACCTCCTCGCAACCGGTTGCCGTCTAATCTCTATCGGGCAATACCTCCAACCCTCACATAAACACTTCCCGGTCTCCCAATACGTACATCCCGACACTTTCGCAAAATACCGCGAACAAGCGCTCTCCCTCGGATTCCTCCACGTGGAAAGCGGGCCTCTTGTACGGTCGTCATACCGTTCCGAAGCGTTCCTGAAAAAAAATTAAGATAAAAGTACGTCGGTGCTCCGCTTGACAAACTTGCTCAACGCCTCACCCTTCAAAAGTCCATTGGCAAGTAAAGCAAGGTCGACCAACTGATTGATAAGCCCCCCGCAATTCTCCTTCTCAGAGATAGCCTTCTTTATCAACGGCGCATCAAGATTGATTACCATGTTGTAGGAAACAGGCATCTCACCGTAAAAATTCATAGCACCTCCCTGCATCTCCGACATCTCCTTCATGCGACGCATAAACTCATTCTGTGTGACCGTGACACAATTGCCGGACTCCCCTATATGCTCGAATCCAATGACAAAATCCGTCTTTTCAATCGGAGGAATAGCCGACTTGAAAAGCTCCACAAGCTCCTTGCGCTCGTCCTCCGTCAACTTGACCTCCTCTGTATCACGCTTCCTGATAAGATTGTCGATAATATCACCGTCAACACGAACAAAACGAGCCTTCTCCAACCGCTGCTCAAGCCTGTTTACAAAGTGCATGTCCAATTGACCGTCCATCACCAAAACATCGTAAGCCTTCTCCTTCGCCTCAGATATGTAAGCGTACTGCTCGTCCTTGTCGGTAGTGTACAAATAAATAAGATTGCCGTCCTTGTCGGTCTGTTCCGATTGAATCAGCGTCTTATATTCGTCAAGCGTGTAACACTTGTTTTCAATGTCCTTGAGCAAAACGAACTTCGAGGCGCGATCGTAAAATTTCTCGTCGGTAATAATACCGTATTCAATGAAAATCTTCAAACTGTCCCACTTCTCCTCAAACTGCTGCCGGTCGTTCTTAAATATCTCGTCAAGACGGTCTGCTACCTTCTTTGTGATATATGTCGAAATCTTCTTCACATTACCGTCGCTCTGCAGGTATGAACGGGAAACGTTGAGCGGAATATCGGGCGAATCAATGACGCCATGAAGTAATGTGAGAAACTCCGGTACAATACCCTCTACCGAATCGGTAACATAAACCTGATTGCAGTAAAGCTGGATCTTGTTTTTTTGAAGCTCAATACCGCTCTTTACCTTCGGGAAATAAAGAATCCCCGTCAGATGAAAAGGATAATCGACATTCAAGTGAATCCAAAACAACGGATCCTCGGCAAAAGGATAAAGCTCTTTGTAAAACTTCTTATAGTCCTCGTCCGTCAGGTCGGCAGGCTTGCGCATCCAAAGCGGATTGACTTCGTTGATAATATTGTCTTCATCCAATTCAACCGACTTACCGTCCTTCCATTCGGTTTTCTTTCCGAAAGCAATCGGCACGGGCAGAAAACGACAGTACTTTTTCAGCAGCGATTCGATCTTGTGATTTTCGGCAAACTGTTTGCTGTCATCATCAAAATGCAGGATAACATCAGTGCCTCGATCCTCCTTCTTCGTCTCACTGACAGTGTATTCAGGCGAACCGTCACACTCCCATTTCATTGCCTGAGAATCTTCGCGCCACGAACGGGTGATGATCTCCACCTTTTTCGATACCATAAACGCGGAATAAAAGCCAAGCCCGAAATGCCCAATGATGGAATTGGCGTCCTTCTTATACTTGTCAAGGAAATCATTGGCAGACGAAAAGGCTATCTGGTTTATATATTTTTCGATCTCCTCAGCGGTCATACCTATACCACGATCGCTGATAGTCAGTGTTCCTTTCTTTTCGTCGAGACGTATACGGACAGTCAAGTCGCCGACGTCTCCCTTGATCTCACCCACAGAGGCGAGAGTTCTGAGCTTTTGAGTGGCGTCAACAGAGTTCGAGACAATTTCACGGATGAAAATGTCATGGTCACTGTAAAGAAACTTCTTTATGATAGGGAAGATGTTTTCGGTTGTTACACCTATCCGGCCGGATTGCTTTTTTGTACTCATATTTCTTGTATTTTAATTTTAATGCACTTTTTGCGGAGAGTTTCCAGACAAAAAAAATGCCAGACACGTGATTCTGACATTTTGACGTACCGTTTATTTTTCATGAACTATCTCCGACAACTTTGGTATTGCGAAACAAAAACCTTTAAGCGTTCTTCCAACTGTTTGTATTGATGATTCTTTATGAATGATGTACAAGCGCGCAACCCTTCTTGATTGCTGCCCGTAATGGAAAGCGAAATAGCGCTGACGCCATACGGGATAAGAGCTTTGATTAACTGTCCTCCGGTCATCCCCGGATAGCGGATCGTGAAATAAAAACCGTCGCCGATAGGCTCCCCCAGGTCGTTGTCGTAAACGATTTCAAAGCCGTATTTTTGGAAAATCAACTTCAGCCGTTGTGCCCGGTATCCGTATTCCTTCACTTCGTTGAGGAAATTGTACTGTCCGTCCGACGCTGCCTTGAACATCGCAGCAAGTGCATATTGTGCCGAATGACTAACGCCTGTGGATGCCGCATAAAGAACCCGATGGATAAACACGCTACCGAAAGTACCTCCGCCGTATTTTGTCGTTAAACCTGTGAATTGCCGTTTGTAAAGCGCATCCGATATCGCAACTACCGCTATACGCTGTCCGGCGTAGCTGAACGCTTTCGAACCGGAAATTAACATAAGATAGTTGTCCGTATATCTCCCCACCGAAGGCTGGAAAGGCGATTCAAACGGACGGCTCAAATCTTTGCGGAAATCCATCGCAAAATAGGCGAGGTCTTCTACAACTATCGCGTCATATTTAACGGAAAGCTCGCCTATAATTTGCAGTTCCCTTTCGGTCAAACAGCACCATGACGGGTTGTTGGGATTGGAATACACGATACATGCGATATTGCCTTTTGACAGGTAGGATTCAAGTTTGTTGTACAGAAGTTCGCCACGACAGTCGAAATTGTCGAAAGTCTCGTACTTCAGTCCCAGAACATTGGCTTGTTGTTTCTGGACAGGAAATCCCGGGTCGATAAAGAGAATTGTGTCTTTATTGGGGTTGCATTGACAAGCCGTGATGAACGTGCAGAAAGTGCCTTCCATTGATCCGACTACGGGCACACAACCTTCCGGAGCGACGTCCAGGTCGACAAAAGCTTTAATGAAACGCGAAGACTCGCTTTTCAACTCTTCAATCCCGTCTATAGGCGGATAGATGGAGGCTACGCCGCGGCGCAATGCATCTATTTCGGCTTCGACTCCAACTTTGGACGGTTGAAGCCCCGGTACGCCCATTTCCATTCTGATGAACTCAAGCCCTGTTTCTTTTTCTATTTTTCCGGCAATTGCAACGATTTCGCGTATTGTTGCTTTTTCGAGGTCTTTGATGTAGAGTTCCGCAATTGCTTTGTTGACTATTGCTTCGCTAACGGGAAAATTCATTTATAATACTTTTTGATGTTAAAATCATTTCACGGAACTACCCGGTTCGACATTCAGCGACGGGGTTATTACGGCGAGTCTGCCGTCCGATTTTTCTGCCGATAGGATCATACCTTCCGACACTATTCCACGAATAGTACGCGGCGCAAGGTTGGCAACGAAACAGACATTTTTACCGACAAGTTCTTCAGGCCGGTAGTATGCTGCGATGCCGGACAAAATCGTGCGCCCGCCGAGACCGTCGTCTATATGTAATTGAAGCAGTTTATCCGCTTTCGGTACCTTGTCACATGCGATCACTTTCCCGACACGGATATCTAACCTGGAGAACGCGTCAAAATCTATATCTTCTTTGATAGGTTTTGCGGTTGAAATTTTCGTATCGTTTATTTTTTTCGTGTTAAGGAGTTTCCGTATCTGATGTTCAATGGTTTCGTCTTCAATTTTTTCAAAGAGGAGTTCGGGTTGATTGAGAGTATGTCCGGCATTTAAGAGGTCGATGCTTCCGAGATCGCTCCATCGTAAGTCCTGTTTATTTATGATGTTCTTCATCTTTTTGGATGAGAACGGCAGGAAAGGCTCGAAGGCGATCGCCAGATTGGTTGTGATCTGCATTGCGATATTGAGGACTGTTGCGGTACGCTGCAAGTCTGTTTTCGCGAGTTTCCAGGGTTCTGTATCGGCGAGATATTTGTTTCCTGTTCGCGCCATATTCATGGCTTCTTTGAGTGCATCGCGAAAATGAAAATGTGAAAGGTTGGTTTCTAAATTCCTTTTCAGATCGCAAAACTCTTTCGTAACGGCTATATCGTAATCGGACAGTTCGGCCCGTTCGGGGATTTTTCCTTCGAAATATTTGTGAGTTAGTACCATTGCCCTATTCACGAAATTGCCGAGGACGGCTACAAGTTCGTTGTTATTTCTTGCCTGAAAGTCTTTCCATGTAAAATCGTTATCCTTGGTTTCGGGTGCATTGGCGGTTAACACGTAACGCAATATATCCTGTTTGCCGGGAAAATCTTCGAGATATTCATGCAGCCAGACGGCCCAGTTTCGTGAAGTGGAAATTTTATCTCCTTCGAGGTTTAGGAACTCGTTTGCGGGCACGTTTTCGGGCAGTATGTACGTTCCGTCCGCTTTCAACATTGCGGGAAAGACTATGCAGTGGAAGACGATATTATCTTTACCAATGAAATGAATCAGTTTTGTATCGCTGTTTTTCCACCATTTCGTCCAATCTCCGTATTTCTCCGGCTGTTTTTTACAGATTTCGATAGTATTTGAAATATATCCTATCGGCGCATCGAACCAGACGTAAAGCACTTTCCCTTCAGCGCCTTTAACCGGCACCGGCACACCCCAGTCGAGGTCACGGCTAACGGCTCGCGGTTGCAAACCCATATCGAGCCATGATTTACACTGTCCGTAGACATTGGGTTTCCATTCTTTATGTTTTTCGAGAATCCAGTTTCGCAACCATTCTTCATGTCGGTCGAGGGGCAGGTACCAGTGTCGTGTTTCTTTCATCACGGGGACGCTGCCTGATATTGACGATTTCGGATTGATAAGTTCCAGCGGGCTTAGGGACGTCCCGCAGGCTTCGCACTGGTCGCCGTAGGCATTTTCGTTGCCGCAATGGGGGCATTTACCTGTGATATAGCGGTCGGCGAGGAACTGGTGTGATTCTTCGTCGTAATACTGTTCGCTGGTTTTCTCTATAAACTCTCCTTTGTTGTAAAGTTTATAGAAGAAATCGGCTGCGGTACGATGATGGATTTCCGACGAAGTTCGGGAATAGATATCGAAAGTTATTCCGAACTCTTCGAATGATTTTTTTATGATTTTGTGATAGCGGTTTACTATATCTTGCGGCGTCAGCCCTTCTTTGCGGGCTTTTATGGTAATCGGCACGCCATGTTCGTCCGACCCGCCGATGAACAGGACTTCTTCGCCACGCAGTCTCAGGTAGCGGGCGTAAATGTCGGCAGGGATATAGACGCCGGCCAGATGTCCGATATGAATAGGTCCGTTGGCGTATGGTAATGCTGATGTGATAAGTGTCCTTTTGAAGTTTTCGGTCATGTGTAGATGGAAATTAGGTCGCAAAGTTACTATTAATTTGCGAACTTACCTTCGGGAATTAGACGCGGAACTTTTTGGGGTGAGGCCATTGTTGTTTGAAAAACAATGTTTACCTCTGCACCCGTTATGACGAGAACAACAACATATACAGACATAATTTTATCGCTAAATATTATAAAATATTTGGCGGCGTCGAATAATTTCTTAACATACACACACAATATAAACCTGTTTTAGCCGCGTATACGCGCATATGCGCGAGCGACGGCCGATTTTTACCTTACAACATCCGATGCGCGGGAAACAACCGCCGTAATTACGTACGCGACGTTCATAATATCGTCGTGCATTCGCGAAATATAAGCGTGCAGTCGCGAAATATCATTGTGCGTTCGCAAAATATAAGCGTGCACTTGACAAATAATGACGTGCAGGAGCATGGTATAATAGCGCTTTTGTCAAATAATGACGTGCTTTTACGAAATATCATAGTACATTCGCTAAATATCAGCGTGCATCTACGAAATATAACCGTGCGTTTGACAAATATTGACGTGCGTTCGCAAAATATAACCGTGCGCTTGACAAGTATAATCGTGCGTTCATCAAATAATGACGTGCGTTCGCAAAATATAAGCGTGCACTCGCGAAATATAAGCGTGCACTCGCAAAATATAATCGTGCGTTCATCAAATAATGACGTGCGTTCGCAAAATATAAACGTGCGTTTGACAAATATAATCGTGCGTTCATCAAATAACGCCGTGCACTCGCGAAATATCATCGTGCACTCGCGAAATATCAGCGTGCACTCGCAAAATATCAGCGTGCACTCGACAAATAATGACAAACAGTCGATAAATATCAGCGTACAGTCGCAA
>JAIRMF010000104.1 GCA_031258895.1 Dysgonamonadaceae bacterium
CGTACCGCTTCCGGATTGGTATCCAGCAGTGGAATGTCTTCGGCTTTCGGACTTGTGAACGGATGATGTTTGGCGAAGTATCTTCCGAGTTGATCATCATATTCAAGTAGAGGGAAATCCGTTACCCAGAGGCAACTGAACTCGTTCTTCGATCTCAGTCCGAGCTGTGATCCCAATTCTAATCGTAATTCGCAGAGTTGTTTTTGTGTTCTTTCCGTTTTTCCGCACAGTATCAGCATCAGGTCTCCCGGTTTTGCATTTGCCCGTTCGGCCCAGGATTTTAACTGATCGGCGGTATAAAATTTATCGACGGACGACTTGATGTTTCCCGTAGGTTCAATCTTCAGATAGATTAGGCCTTGTGCTCCGATCTGCGGTCGCTTCACGAATTCGGTCAGTTCGTCGAGTTGTTTGCGGGTATATCCTGCACATCCTTTTGCCACTATTGCTCCTACGTATTGCGCATTATCGAATGGCGCGAAGTTTCTCCCAATTGTAAGGTCTTTTATTTCCGCAATTTTCATTCCAAAACGTGTATCGGGTTTATCTGAGCCATACAGTCTCATTGCCTCACCGTAAGGCAGTCTGATAAATGTTGTCGGTTCTATTCCCTTTATTGTCTTGAACAGATATTTAGTCAATCCTTCGAATATGTTTATGACGTCTTCCTGATCTATGAACGACATTTCACAGTCTATTTGTGTAAATTCCGGTTGTCTGTCGGCTCTTAGGTCTTCGTCACGGAAACACTTGACAATTTGGAAGTATCGGTCGAATCCGGCAACCATGAGTAATTGTTTGAACAATTGCGGTGACTGCGGTAGTGCGTAGAACTGTCCCGGATTCATTCTCGACGGTACAACGAAGTCTCGTGCACCTTCGGGTGTTGATGCGACGAGCGCAGGAGTTTCCACATCAATAAAGTCGAGTTTGTTCAGGTATGATCTTGTTGCGGATGTTATCTTGTGTCGCAGTTCAAGGTTTGATCTTATTATGTTACGTCTCAGGTCTAAATACCGGTATTTCATTCTTATGTCGTCTCCGCCGTCGGTCTCTGTTTCTATCGTGAACGGTGGCGTTTCGGAAATATTCAGGATATTGAGTTCCGAGACTGTTATTTCAATATCTCCTGTTACTATATTTTTATTTTTGCTGGATCTTTCCGACACTATACCTTTAACTTGGATTACCCACTCGCGTCCAAGTTTTTCTGCCTTGTCGAACAGTTCGTCGTTTTCTTCGCGGTTGAATACTAATTGGGTGATTCCGTATCTGTCTCTCAGGTCGACGAAGATCATTCCGCCGAGTTTTCTTGTTCTCTGCGTCCATCCGGACAGCGTCACGGTTTGTCCCTTATTTTCGAGGCGTAGCTCGCCGCAGGTTTTTGTTCTGTACATGGGGTGATTTTTTATATGGTTACTTTGTAGTTGTATTTTCCCGATTTAATTTTTCTTTCCGTTCCATCCGGAAGTATCACTGTTGCAGTCGTGTTAGCCGGAACCGTCACATTGAGTTCGAATTTACCGTCTTTTTTCATCCAGTTCACCTCTATGTTACCGTTTATGGAATGATAGTTTCCTCGCGCCCACCGGAGGTTTTCTCCCGGATCCGGTTTAATTATAAAGTGTCTGTATCCCTGGCTGTTCGGATCGAGTTGTATTCCGAGTATGTGGCGATATAACCACTGTCCGACCGCTCCGATTGCAACATGATTCATGGAGTTCATTCCTGCATCCTGGAATCCGCGTCCTGCGACGTATCCGTCCCATCTTTCCCATATCGTTGTCGCCCCTTGATCGATAGAATACAGCCAGGAGGGGAAACGATGGCTTGTGAGTAATCTCCACGATATGTCACCGTATCCGTACCGGCTCAGTTGTTCCATTAGCATGACCGTGCCGTGTATTCCGGTAGATATTCTAAAATCGTAGTCTTTGACTGCCTCGACCATCCATTTTGCCGCTTGTTTTCTTAGATGTTCGGGTAAGATATCGAACTGTAATGCGATTGCATATCCGGCCTGAGTTTCGCCTTTTATTTTTCCTTCGGATGAAACGTAATTTCTTACGAAAGCCTCACGTATACCGTTGGCTAAGGCGGCATATTTTTTAAAATCCGATTTATGTCCGAGAAGTTTTGCCGACTGCGCTACGATCTCTGCCGATTTTGCAAAATATGCAGTTGCGAATACTTCTTTCGGGACGCTGCCGCGATTTTTCGGATAGTCGTCCAATGAATTTATCCAGTTACCGTTTAACCAGTCGTTATAACTGTTGGCGAGATTGTTTTCCCACGTTAATTGCGGATTGTATTTATGTACGAAATCGACCCACTTCTTCATTGATTCGTAGTTTTTATCGAGTATATCTATGTCGTTGTAGTTTTGGTATACTCGCCACGGGATTACCGTTCCGGCGTCTGCCCATCCGGGCGCCGCGAAGAAGTTTCTCCATGTTCCGTCGTGTGGAGCGATGTCCGGATATCGGCCGTCTTCCAATTGTGAGTCTCTTATGTCGCGTACCCATTTCGTATAGAATCCGGCCATATCGAGGTTATAGATGGCTGTTTGTGAAAATATTTGCGCATCTGCCATCCATCCTTCGCGTTCATCTCTTTGCGGGCAATCGGTTGGTATTGAGATCAGGTTTCCCCACAGCGTCCATCTGATGTTGGACCAAAGTTTGTTAAGGTCTTTGTTTGAACATTCGAAATTGCTTTTTATCGGCGAGGAGGAAGCGATTGCTATCCCGACTACGTTTTCTTTTTGCGGTTCTTTTGTCAATCCGTCCACTTCGACGTACCGAAATCCGTGGTATGTGAATCTGGGTTCGTATACGATTTTTTTCTCGTTGTGTGGTTGATAGACGTCGATTTGTTTGGCTTCCCGCAAGTTTTCGGTATAGAGAGTACCGTCTTCGTAAAGACATTCTCCATAGCGGAGGCGAATTGTATTATTCGGATTGTACGGAATGTTTAACCTGACCCATCCGGGGATATTTTGTCCTATGTCGAATATGTATTTATTTTTCCCTACTTTATGTACCGAAATCGCCGTTATTTCTTCTACGGCTTTTATCGGTTCATTAAGTTGTGAGACAAGATTCCATTTCTCATCCTTGTATACCGAAACCGTTTTCCACAGGGAATCATCATATCCGGGCAAGTTCCATCCGGCCTTTTCGTATGATGCGTCATAAACTTCGCCGATGAATAGCGACGCTTCACGTATCGGTCCCTGTTCACATATCTTCCAGCTACCGTCTGTGACGATTGATTCGGTTGTGCCGTCTCCATAGTTTATGACGAGACGTCCGATAAATTTTCGGAAGAGGCCGTAACCGCCGCGATTCGGGTGCGACCATCTTGCGCCTGCGAACCATCCGTCGGCGAGCATTGCTCCGAGAGCATTTTCGCCTTCTCTGATCAGGTTTGTTACGTCGTACGTTTGGAATTGCAAGTGACTGTCGTAATCTGTGAACTCCGGCGCGAGATACCTGTTTCCGACCTTTTGACCGTTGATATAGGCTTCATATACGCCCTGTGCCGAGACCGACCAGAAGGCGCTTTTGTGTTTTTTTACCGTTTTTATTTCTTTTCGTAAGAGTGGCGAGGGTGGTATTTTGTCGGAATATTTCGGAAGATTACTTGCCGTTTTGTATCCGTCTGTGAGGCGTTTTTGTTCCCATTTTCTGTCGAGCGATGTTGTGTCGGAGGTTTCGACAGCGGCGTTGAGCGCGATATTTTCAGAGTTTTGGTGGATTTCTATTTCAGCGATTCCGAATTTTTCTTTGCTGTCTTTTTCGTCTTTTGCGAGTTTTATTATGTTGAATTTGACGTAGCGTGCGGAGACGGGTTTTATAAGGCGTTTGTGGTAGAATGTTCCTGAGTTTACGGAGACGTCGTTTTCCGTTTCGTCGATAATTTTGGATGCGTTATTGAAGTTGTTGTCGGATGATATTTCGATTGTGAATCGTACCGGGAATATTTTCTCCTTGTTTTTTACGGGATACATTTTCACGGCGTCTATGTTGGTAACTTTTCCGAGATCGATAACGATCCATTTGTTTTCATTTTCTGTTTCGCTGTATTCGGAGGTGTATCCGGAGGATGGGTAGTATTTGTTTTCGTAGGGCGCTTCGGTTGTTTTTTCGCCTATCCACAGCGCTTTTGGGTTACTGTCCCAATCGGGGCCGGTGAATATTCGCGACACTTTACTTGAGCCTGATTCGCGATTTGTTTCGTCCCACACCGTAACTTTCCAGTAGTATATTGTATTTGCTTTCAGCGCCGGTCCATGATATTTGATTTGATTTGTTTCCCCGCTTCGAACGATACCGGAAGACCATTTATTTTCGGAGAGGAATTTTTCATCGGTATCGACTGAGATGCGGTATGCCGTTTGACGTTTGTTGGGTTCTTCCGATTCGAGTTCCCAGCTGAATCTTGGGTTTAGCACACTTATTCCGACGGGGTCGGTCATGTACTCGCATCTTGGGTTAACCACTTTTAGGGATTGTCCTAAGCAGCCGGTATTGAGGACGGCCATCACGAATAAAATGGAAACGAGCTTTTTCATAGCCATGTATTTTGATTAAAATTGAGAGTGCAAAGGTAGTGAAAAGTAATTATTTTTTTAATTCGTTTTGCTGTTTAGGAAACAATTCATACCTTTGCATCCGTTATGACGACAGTAACAGCACATACCGACATAATTTTATCTCTAAATATTATAAAATATTTGGCGGCGTCGGATAATTTATTAACACACACACACACACACACACACACACACACACACAATATAAACCTGTTTTAGCCGCGTATACGCGCATATGCGCGAGCGGCAGCCAATTTTACCAAAAATCCTTCGGATCGTCTGACGGGGCTGTCAGGCTGTATTTCGGGGGTGTCTGTGTACCTTTGCAGCCTAAACAAAATTAAAATCATTATGAGATAAATATAAATAAGTACCAGTTGAAAATTAGTTTGTATTAAAATGGGAAAATCGAATATTCAAACT
>JAIRMF010000108.1 GCA_031258895.1 Dysgonamonadaceae bacterium
CAGTTGAACGATGCACTGAAAATCTTGCCGTAATACTTGACGCCGGTTTCAAAGGATGACGATCTTTCGGGCCGAACATCGGAATTACCCTCATGTGTCGCACCTTTGTAGTATAAGTCAGTAAAGGTCGGAACCCGAAGCGCACTGTTCCATGAGGCAAAAAGCTTGACCCTGCCCGTTGGCCAAAAAGAAGCTCCAATAGAGGGAAACAGCCCGGTGTCATCTCTGAAAGCCGTATTATAATTGAACAGTAGGCCGGCAACAAGAGTAAACTGACGGTGAAGGTAAGTATGCTCAAAAAAATAACCGATATTGGTGCGATTGTCAGTCAGATTATAATTCCCGTTGGAAACGGAATCCTTACCCAAATTACTGCTGGTGATACCTTCATTGCGAATCTCCCCACCGAAAACAGTAGTGCCCGCCGCCCATTTGTACCGGGTACCCAAATTGATACCGAAAACGTCGGTAAAATGGTAGTTAGGAGCGGTATACCAGGATGGAATATCAGATGTGCCGGGCCGATAGAGATGAAATATGTCGTAATGACGGTTCCAGTAGAGTTTGGGAGTGAATTTGAGTTTTGTACCGGCCTCGCCGCAAATTGCTCCGTAGAGAGACCGCGTATCGTCAAACTGATTGGGATAAGTAGCCGAATAAAACGTGTTAGCACCGTATTCTTTGTCGTTTATCCCGAATTGAAAGTCGAGTTTTGTTTTGTCTACCCGGTAATGGCTTTGCCAAAGCGTGTTAAAGAGACGATAATCACTGTTTGGTATGTAACCGTCGGAAGAGGCGTAACCGGCTGAAATGCTATGTGAAACGGGAGAAGTTACCAGAGAACCCCGCACGTTTGCTCCGAAAAGGGAGTGCATACCGTTCTCTATGCCGAGTGTAACACCTGTCTTAGTATCTTTTTTTGTGATGATATTAATACCCCCTGAAAATGCTCCTGCACCGTATGGTAGCGAGGTTGGGCCTTGAATGATTTCTATCCGTTCGATATCAGAAAGATTGACGGGGAGATCCAGGTTGTAATGTCCGGTTTGAGGATTGGTAAGATTTACTCCATTGAGAAGAATAGCCGTCTGTTCGAAGGTACCGCCGCGCACAGAGACGCCGGCAAGAGTTCCGTTTGTTCCCCGTTGTCTGACGTCAAGGCCGGCAAGGTTTTTTAGCAGGTCTTGAACGGATGCGGACGGTTGTCGTTCAATCTCGTTTTGTGTTATGACTGAAATTATTTTCGCCGTCTGATCAAATGTGATTTCTGAGAGCGATGATGTTACCAACACCTCGTCAAGTTTTTGCTCGGGGACGGTCAATTCTTCTTTGGTTGAAATCCGGTTTTGGGCGGCTGTTTGCGTTGTTGCCGCGAAGGTTAGCACATATCCGGATACAACGCCAATATTTATTACCCTGTTCAGACTGTTGAAAACCGCAAAGCTTTTACGGGAGAATTGTCTGAAACGGTATGCCGGACGTGATTGAATGTTTTTTTTCATCTTTGAAACAAGTATTTATTTTCGTAATTAAATTCTGTTTTCAAGTATTTTCGGCAGAGCTATTCCTCGATGTTTGAGACTGTGCAACCAGCCTTTGACGTCGGCGTCCCGCATTGTATTGAGAACTTCGCGAAACATATCGATCTCTTCTTCGGCGTATGAATCCGGGCGCTGTCCGGCGAAGACGTCGAGTTCTTCGTCATCGTAGTATTCGACGTCCGATTTACCGTTTTTATCCGCAAATTTTTCATGTAACCCATGTTCACAGGTTTCATGCAATCCACAGCACTCTATTTTACCTTTTTTCCAGTTTATTTTCACAGTTCAAAACATTTAGACGTTCTTTTTTATTTCAAATCCGGCCTCCGAAAGGCTTTCCCAAAATCCCGGATAAGATTTTGAAACCACTTCCGGGTCGGCGATACCGATACTGCCGAGTTTAAGGCATGCCGGAGCGAAAGCCATTGCCATCCGGTGGTCTTCGTATGTTGATATGACAGGTTTTTGATACGGTTCGCACTTTTCTCCCTTCCATTGGAGACCGTCATCACTTATTTCGACAACATATCCCAACTTTTTGAGTTCCTCGCCGAGAGCTACAATCCTGTCCGTTTCTTTTATCCTCAGGCTTTGCAAACCGTTGAAACAAAATTTGATTTCAGACATACAGGCAGTCACGGCTAATGTTTGGGCCAAGTCGGGTGTATCGGTGAAGTCGTGATGAAAATACTCCGGCGCTCTGTACTGCGCAACATTTTGCAATTCTATTCCGGTAGCCGTAAATTCTGTTTCGATTCCAAGCCGGTTAAACAGTTCGGCTACGCGGGCGTCTCCTTGTAAGCTGTTTTTTGTCAGGCCGTCGAGCGGTATTTTCACGCCATTTTGACGGGCAAGAGCAGCTATTTCGTAGAAGTATGAAGCAGCCGACCAGTCGCTTTCCACTCGAAACGTAACAGGCGCATACTCACATTTCGGGATAAATAACACATTACCCTGTTGCTGTATTTCGACCCCGAATTTACGCATCAGTTCGGCTGTCATGTCGATGTACGGGCGGGATACGATTCTGCCGTCGATTTTTATTTCCAACCCATTGAGCATTTTTGGAGCGATCATCATCAGGGCGGATATATATTGTGAGCTTATGTTTCCGGCAACGGTTATTTTACCGCCTTTGAGACGGTGGCCGGTAATTTTTAGCGGGGGGAATCCTTCTTTTCCGGCATATTCTATTTCGGCGCCGAGATAGCGTAAAGCTTCGACGAGGATTTTTATCGGTCGCATTTTCATTCTCTCCGAACCTGTGATGGTATGTGTTCCCTCTTTTTGGGCGAGATATGCGGTAAGGAAACGCATTGCGGTACCGGCTGCGCCTATGTTTATTGCTTCGTTTTCTAAGGAGAATGCGTTCATCATGACGTTTGTGTCATCGCTGTCTGAGAGGTTGTCGACGGTATGTTTGCCGCCGCTCAGGACATTCAGGACGAGCGCTCTGTTGCTGATACTTTTGGAAGCCGGCAGTTTGACCGGACGTCCGGATATTTGTTTGGGAGGAGTTATTGTGTAGACCATAAATTACAGGTTGCAAAGGTACGGAAAAAAATAACAGGTGTGCAAGCAGTATTTTGTTTTGTCCCGGTATTATCTGTTTTTTATTATCTTTGCATCCTGAAACGAAACAATCAATTAATTAATAAAAAGGGAGGAGTATTATGAAAGTAAGAGATTTGGAGCCTGCGCTTGTATGGCGTTTTTTCGACAGCATCACGGAAATTCCCCGTCGTTCGAAGATGGAAGACAAGATGGTCGCGTTTATGGAGAATTTTGCTGCCGAGCATGGTCTTCGTATCAGGAAGGACGGGGCGAACAATATTTTAATCACCAAACCTGCCGCTACGGGGCTGGAGCGTGTCAAGCCCGTAATATTGCAGTCTCATCTTGATATGGTATGTGATGATGAGGAAGGTTTGAATTTCAATTTCGATACCGATCCGATAAAGACTTATGTGAAGGCGGGTTTTGTAAAAGCGCGCGGCACTACTTTGGGAGCGGACAACGGTCTTGGAATTGCGGCCTCTCTTGCAGTGCTGGCCTCTTCCGACATTGTGCACGGTCCTTTGGGATGTCTTTTTACGACCGATGAGGAAAGCGGTATGACGGGCGCTCACGATTTGGATGAGAGTTTCCTTTCGGGGTACGACATTCTTATTAATCTTGACAATGAGAAGTGGGGCGACTTTTGTATCGGTTGCGCCGGAGGGAAGACTGTTCGAGGTCTTTTCGATTACGACGAGGAACCGGCGGCTAAGGGTTATCATTGGTTTGAGGTGAAGGTAGACGGCTTGAAGGGCGGTCATTCCGGATGCGACATTCACTTGGGCAGAGGGAATGCGAATAAGATTCTTGTCAGGTATTTGCGGGCTTTGCGGAAGGAGTGTTCCGTTTTGTTGTCGAATATAGATGGAGGCAAGAATCACAACGGCATTTCACGTCATGCGGTTGCTGTTGTCGGCGTTCCCGTTTCGTACAGGGAGAGGGCTACCGTTTTATTGAACTTATTGCAGTCCGACTTATTGAAAGAGCTTTCCAAGCCGGATCCCGGCGTTGAATTGACCATCAGTACCGTTAATGCTCCTAAAACGGCGATAGACGGCGATACCGCACGCAGGTTGCTGGACACGCTTTATGCGATTCCTCACGGCGTTATCGGCATGAGCCACGATATTAAGGGTTTGGTTGAGACTTCTACCAATCTTGCTTCGATAAAGATGGAGGGAGGCGTTATTACCGTGGTTACCAGCCAGCGCAGTTCCACGTCGAGTCTTTTGACGGACGTTTGCGATATGGTTATTTCCACGTTTGAGTTGGGCGGAGCGAAGGTGGTGGAGGAAGATCCTTATCCTTCCTGGCGTCCTGATACCGATTCGGAGATACTTAAATTATGTCGGTCTGTGTTTGAGAGGCAGTTTGGTTTTACTCCTGTCGTATCGGCTGTTCATGCGGGTTTGGAGTGCGGTTTATTTTTGCGGAAGCATCCCCGGCTTGACTCGATTTCTTTTGGTCCGACGATAATTGATGCACATTCTCCGTCGGAGCGTGTTGAGATTGCGTCTGTCGGGAAATGGTGGTTATTTTTGAAGGATTTACTTAGGGCTATTCCCGCGAGGTGATATTACGGGTGACCTTACCTTCGGAAATAGGGGGTAAGGTCATTGTTTTTTTTAAAACATCGTTTACCTTTGTACCCGTTATGACGAGAGCAACTGCACATACAGACATAATTTTATCGCTACATATTATAAAATATTTGGCGGCGTCGGATAATTTATTGACACACACACAACCTGCTGAAGCCGCGCACGCATGCGAGAACGGCGAAAGCCGTAATTATGTACGCGACGTTCATAATATCGTCGTGCAGTCGCGAAATATCGTCGTGCAGTCGCGAAATATCATCGTGCATTCGCAAAATATCATCGTGCACTCGCAAAATATCATCGTGCGTTTGACAAATATCATCGTGCGTTCATCAAATATCGCCGTGCGTTCGCAAAATATCAGCGTGCACTCGCAAAATATCAGCGTGCGTTCGCAAAATATCATCGTGCGTTCATCAAATATCGCCGTGCGTTTACAAAATATCATCGTGCGTTTGACAAATATCAGCGTGCGTTCATCAAATATCGCCGTGCGTTTACAAAATATCATCATGCAGTTATCAAATATTGACATGCAGTCGCAAAATATAAACGTGCAGTCGGCAAATATAAAAAACGCAACGCTCATACAAGGAAAAGAAACCCTAAAGTCCACAAAAACCTTGACGTCCTAAAAAAATCAAACACAAAACTCTCAAGGGCGTTCTATGTGAAAACAGCAAAATTTGGTGCGTGTGTAAAAAAATATTACCTTTGCAAACGAAAATCAAAAACACAAACCTCCAAAAATTATTAATCAATCATGAATATAGGCATCTTCCCGGGATCATTCAATCCCGTACACATCGGACACCTCGTCGTCGCAAACTACATGGCAGAGTTCGCAGGACTCGACGAAGTATGGTTCCTCATCACACCAAAAAGCCCCCATAAACAAGCCGCCGAACTGACAGACCACGAACTGCGATTCCAACTCCTCCAAAAAGCAATCGGAAATTATCCGAAATTCAAAATAAATACCCTCGAATGGGAAATGACAAAACCAACATACACCGTCAATACACTGCAAAAACTAAGACTCACAATCCCCGAAAATACCTACTCCCTAATCATCGGAGCCGATAGCTGGGACAACATACACCGATGGAAAGACTACCAAATACTCCTCAAAAACTTCAAAACACTCATATACCCCAGACCAGGAGGCAATAAATCTACCTTCTATCACCCAAACGCCCAAACAGTCAAAAACGCACCCGAATCAGGCGTCTCCTCATCATTCATCCGTAAAGCGTTGCGCGAAGGTAAAGACGTTAGATTCCTCCTCCCTGAAGGCATATACGAAATATTGATCGAACAAAACGTCTTCTGTGTCCCGACAAATACGGAAATAATAACCCCAGAAACACCCCCGAAAGAATAACGCAAAAACATGAGCGAATACGAACGAACAGAACAGGAAACCTTCAGACGACGCAGCCTGGAAGATATCCGGACGCTGAACATCAATCCCTATCCCGCAGAAGAATTCCCAATAAACGCAAAAGCAAAGGAAATCACGGAAACATTCCGCGACAGCGACCCCGAACGAGAAGTCGTAATAGCCGGACGTATCATGAGCCGACGAATAATGGGTAAAGCATCCTTCGTCGAACTCCAAGACTCCTCAGGACGAATCCAAATCTACGTCACACGAGACGACATATGTCCAGGTGAAAACAAAGAACCGTACAACACAGTCTTCCGAAAATTGCTCGACATCGGCGACCTGATAGGCGTTAGCGGTTACGTGTTCCGTACGCAGACAGGAACCGTCTCGGTACACGCCAAAAACCTTACACTGCTCGCAAAATCCCTGCGTCCGTTACCCATAGTCAAATACAAAGACAACGTCGCATACGACTCCTTCGACGACCCCGAACTCCGATACCGCCAACGGTACGTAGACCTGATAGTAAACGAGGGCGTCAAAGAAATATTCGTCAAACGAACAAAAATATTCGGCTCAATACGTAATCTGTTCAATAAACATGGCTACCTCGAAGTGGATACTCCCGTCCTGCAAACCATCCCCGGAGGAGCGTCGGCACGACCCTTCGTCACCCATCACAATGCACTCGACATCCCCCTCTACCTCCGCATAGCAAACGAACTGTACCTCAAACGACTCATCGTCGGAGGTTTCGACGGAGTCTACGAATTCTCCCGAAACTTCCGTAACGAGGGAATGGACCGTATGCACAATCCGGAATTTACCTGCTTAGAAATCTACATAGCCTACAAAGACTACAATTGGATGATGCGGTTCACCGAACAGATGCTGGAACATGTCTGCTTAGAGGTGCTCGGAACAACAGAAATAAAATCCCGCGAAGAAAACGCTATCAGTTTCAAAGCGCCTTTCCGACGCATAACAATGTTTGACGCTATCCGCGAAAATACCGGTATCGACGTCAACGGAATGGGCCCGGACGAATTACGAAACGTCTGCCGGAAACTGCACATCGAATACGACAATACAATGGGCAAAGGAAAACTGATCGACATTATATTCGGAGAAAAATGCGAAAACAAATATATCCAGCCGACATTCATCATCGATTACCCGAAAGAAATGTCTCCCCTCTGTAAACAGCATCGGGAAAACCCGGAACTTACAGAACGTTTCG
>JAIRMF010000096.1 GCA_031258895.1 Dysgonamonadaceae bacterium
AATCAAGGAAGGAATTGCTGTTAATTCAACCGCATATCTCGATTATTCAAAGAAAGACAAGATTTCCGCTCTTGGCAATCCCACCGAAGGCGCACTGTTGCTTTGGCTACACGACAACGGCGTAAATTATTTGCCTTTGCGTGAAGATGCCGAAATAGTTGAGCAACTTACATTTTCAGCCGAGCGAAAATATATGGCAACCATTGTCAATTCGCCGCTGTTGGGTAAAAAGGTTATCTATGTAAAAGGTGCGCCGGAAATCGTTTTCGGATTGTGCAAAAACAGTCCTGTTTCAAAAGATAAAATCGAGAAACAACTTCTTGATTATCAAAATAAAGCGATGCGCACTCTCGGTTTTGCCTGTCAAATAATCGAAGACGACAAAGATTATATCAAGGAAGGAAAAGTAGTAGCCGATAATCTTTTATTCTTGGGAATAGTTGCAATTTCCGACCCTGTTCGCACGGAAGTTCCAGATGCAGTAATGAATTGCTTGAAAGCAGGTATTGATGTAAAAATCGTTACCGGCGACACTCCGGGTACAGCAAAAGAAATTGGTCGTCAAATCGGACTTTGGGACAAAAACGAACCGGAAACTCACCATCTTACCGGTACGGAATTTGCTATGATGACAGACGATGAACTTTTACAGCGAGTAATTGATTTAAAAATTATTTCTCGTGCTCGCCCGATGGATAAACAGCGGCTTGTAGCGCTCTTGCAGCAGTGCGGGCAGGTGGTTGCCGTAACCGGCGATGGTACCAACGACGCCCCAGCATTGAATCAGGCGCAGGTCGGGCTGTCAATGGGCGACGGCACTTCAGTAGCAAAAGAGGCGAGCGACATCACGATTTTGGACAATTCGTTCAGCAGCATTTCGCGTGCTGTGATGTGGGGACGCTCTCTATATCAGAATATTCAGCGGTTTATTCTGTTCCAAATGACAATTAACGTTGCCGCCTGTATAATCGTGCTGATTGGTGCGTTTCTCGGTACAGAATCGCCGTTGACAGTAACGCAGATGCTGTGGGTGAATCTTATAATGGACACTTTCGCCGCACTCGCGCTCGCATCTCTGCCGCCAAACGAAACAGTGATGAAAGACAAGCCCCGCAAAACAACGGATTTCATTATCAGTCGTAAGATGTGGGCAAGCATCCTCTGCGTCGGAATTTTATTTGTGATACTGCTTTTCGGACTTATTCAATACTTCAAGCATGTAGAAATAACATCTCTTAATCAATTCAGCATCAGCGATTTCTGCAGTAATTTCTTCAATTTCGGACACGGTAACGGTTTAAGTCCCTACGAATTATCCCTATTCTTCACGATATTTGTGATGCTGCAATTCTGGAATATGTTCAATGCCAAAGCGTTTATGACAGGCAGGTCAGCCTTCGCTTTAATCGGCTCTTGCAGTGGATTCCTGCTGATAGCCGCCGTAATCCTTATCGGGCAGTGGCTTATTGTAACGGTTGGTGGTGAGATGTTCAATGTCGTCCCTATTCAGCCTCGCGACTGGTGCTTCATCATCAGCATTACATCGTTAGTGCTGTGGGTTGGCGAAATAGGGAGATTAGTAAGGAAATAACAAATTTTCCATAAATCAAATTTTGGGCTGTAATCGAAGCGGATTGTAGCCCAAAATTTTGTTGTATTCTGTTGATTAAGTCACACGGTTGTTAATAAATTATTCTTTAACCTAATAGATAATCATAGAACAAAGGCTGTTTTGCGTAGAGGAGTTATTTTCGAAGTTTTAAGGTCAATCATCGTATGAGACATGAGGCAGAAACCGGTTGAAAAGGCAAAAGAAAGAACATATTCCTTTATGCATTAGGGACGATATTGAGCGAGAAGATACCGTTCTTAATGTGAATTTTATTACTTATCACCCTGATAATCGTTTTTTTTTGTACTTTTGTACGCATTTTTGAAATTAATTAAAACAAAATAATAATGGAAACAGTTACATCTTCCTGTGTTGTCGAGTGGGCGAAGGATTTTCTCGAACAAGCCGGTCTGGAACTTACCTCTGATGAACAAAAGGAACAGAAAAAATTTGCATCCCTTGTGCAAACGCCCGAATACAAAATGTTCCTGACAACAATGCTCGACGAATCATCGCAGATCCGAGACAACGCACAGCTGAATAAGCGAGTGCGTCAAATTATCAGAAAATACGGTATTCCTGACTTCTTCAGCAAAAGCGACCGATTCCTCATACGGTTGTACATGGCCGGCGGATATTTATTCCCGTCTATTGCAATGCCGATTTTCAAATACAAACTCCGAAAGGAAACCGATAAAATTATTATCGCCGAGGAACGGCCACTTCTTACACAACACCTCGCAGGCCGTTGGAAGAACAATATCGGGCAGAACGTGAATTTGCTGGGCGAAGTTGTACTCGGGGATGGCGAAGCTCGGCATAGGTATGAACATTACCTCGAAGCGCTTGAGATGCCTGACATCAACTATATTTCCATAAAATTGAGCGGCATTTATGCACAAATCAAATCATTGGCTTACGAACAGAACAAGCGAGAACTTGTCGGGATGTTATCAAACATCTATCGAAAAGCGATGCAAAATCCTTATACGAACCAAAGCGAGAAGCAAGAATACAAGTTTGTAAACCTCGATATGGAAGAGTACAAAGATATGGAACTTACCTACGATGTATTCATAGAAACTCTTTCCAAGGAAGAGTTTAAAAACTATACTGCCGGAATAGTCATTCAGACCTACTTACCTGACGCCGAAAGCAATTTCCGTCGTTTGGTCGAGTTTGCAAAAAAACGGGTTGCAAATGGAGGATGCCCTCTTAAAGTACGCCTCGTGAAAGGTTGTAACTTGCAAATGGAATCAATCGTTTCTTCGCTCAAAGGTTGGAGTTGTCCCGTCCTGCCTACCAAGGTAGAGGTGGACGCCAATTATATGCACATCCTGGACCTGGCTTTGAGGCCCGAAAATGCAAAAGTTCTTAATGTCGGTGTTGCGTCGCACAACTTCTTTACTATCGGATATGCAACCCTTCTTTGTGAACAAAACGGCATAACGGACAGCGTTACCTTCGAAATGCTTGAAGGCATGGCGAACCATCTGCCCCGCGTGATGCGCAAACTCAAGAAGAATATTATCATGTACACTCCTGTTGTAAAGGCGCAGCACTTCCTTAACGCCGTGTCATATCTTGTGCGCAGGCTGGACGAAAACACCGGTAAGGAGAACTTTCTCACCCATTCATTTAACCTCAAGCTCGACGGCAGGGAATGGGAATTTCTTAAAAACCAGTTCCTGGATGCTTACGGGTTAAAAGATGCGGTAAACACAAAACCATATCGCACACAAGACAGGCGTAAGACTTCTCCCATAACGAAAGTAGCATAAGGGAACCGCCGAAGATTACATGCTTTTGCTTGTAAGTAGTGTAAAAGAACAACTAATACGAAAAGATGTTTATGAGTGAAAAAACAGAAACAGCAGACGTTTTTATCAATGCTCCCGACACGGACTTGGATTTGCCGTGGAATCGCGAATGGGCGCTTGAAGTTTTGAAAAAGTGGGAATACGATGTGAATGAACGCAACTTCACTGTTCCCGTGCAGATCGGAGATAAGGATGTTATTACCGAAAATAAGAGGCTTTACCGGGACCGCAGTCGTGGCGACCGTGTCGCTGTTTGTGAGGCAAGTCTTGCATCTCAGGCGCAGATTGAAGAAATTATAGCGATTGCCGATAGGGATGCATCAGGGTGGCGGAAAACATCGCTTGATGAACGTAAGAAGATACTGTTCGAAGTCGCGGAAAAATTGTCTGCAAAACGCGGCGACCTTATCGGCTGTATGGTTGCCGTTACGGGTAAGATGTTTACCGAAGGCGATGTCGAAGTATCGGAGGCGATTGATTTCTGCCGTTACTATCCGATTTCGATGAAGACATTCGATGAGTTGAGCACCGTCAAGCACAATTCCAAAGGGATCATTCTTGTTATTCCGCCCTGGAATTTTCCTATGGCCATTCCTGTTGGGGGGTGTGCGTCAGCGCTTGCTGCGGGGAATACGGTAATACTTAAACCTGCTACTGTGGCTCTTCCTGTTGCTTGGGAGTTTGCCGAATGTTTCTGGGATGCCGGTGTTCCCAGGGACGCTTTGCAGGTAGTCTGTCCGGCGGAACGCGAGTCACTCAATTATCTTTCGGCTCATCCCGCGGTGAAGCACATTATTCTTACTGGGGGCACCGACACCGCTTTTCGGTTGTTGGCAAACTCGCCTCGCACTCCGCTTTCGGCGGAGACAGGCGGCAAGAACGCGATAATTTTAACTGCCAACGGCGACCAGGACCATGCAATTTTAAATGTTATATCTTCCGCTTTCGGCAATGCAGGACAGAAATGCTCCGCTTGTTCGTTGTTTCTTGTTGACCGCCGCACATTCGAGGATGCAACTTTCCGGGCAAAACTCAAGGATGCTGTGGAAAGTCTTAGGACGGGCAGCGCTTGGGATCCGATCAATTACGTCGGGCCGATGATCGACAATCGTAACGAAAAGTTGATTAAGGCGATAGAGACTCTTGAAGAGGGCGAGTCGTGGCTTGTCGCGCCGGAATTTGTCGATGAGTGGAAATACATTTTAAAGCCTTGTGTCAAGTACGGTGTAAGACCCGGCAGCGCCGCTTTCGACGTCGAACTGTTTGCACCGCTTTTGGCTGTTGTATGTATCGACTCTCTTGAGGAGGGCATTAAGTATGTCAATTCGTTAGAATACGGCTTGACGTCGGGTTTGCAGAGTCTTGACGAGGAGGAACAAAAATTATGGAAAGACAGCATTGAGGCCGGCAATCTCTACATTAACCGCGGCATTACGGGTGCAATAGTACGCCGGCAGCCATTTGGGGGGATGAAGCGTTCGGCTTTTGGCGGTGGTATTAAGGCCGGTGGGCCGAATTACGTTTCCTGTTTTTTGCGGTTCACTGAAAATCCTGTTTCTCATGCGGAGCGACAGATGCCATTAAGTTTGCTGATACCTGAAGGGGATGTGATTGGCAGGGATCGTATCAATTTTGCTTTTGCGAGTTATGAGAAAGCTTGGGTCGAGGTATTTTCCCGTGAGGAGGATGTCAGCCACATTTACGGCGAGTCCAACACTTTCCGGTATTTACCGTTGAGACGCATGGCACTGCGTGTTTCGGACGGCGATAGTCTTTCCGACGTTATGTTGGTGATGCTTGCGGCTTTTTGGGCGAAGACGCCGTTGACGGTTAGCATTTCGACGGTTAATCCGAACCTTGAGATTATCGGCAGGGCGGCGTCATATCTTCCGGGTACGGCTGTTTGTGAGGAGGATGAGTCTATGTTTGTTTCCGGTCTTCACCGTTATGAGCGTGTTCGGGCTTGTACCGGAGGGCTTTCGGATGACGTTTACGCGGAGGCTGCGCGACTTGGGATTCACATTGCCGATGTCGGTCCGCTGATTGAAGGGCGCATTGAGTTACTTCACTACTTGAAGGAGCAGAGCATATCGTTTGAATACCATCGTTACGGCAGTATTTTTGGGGAGACCAAGTAGCGTTTGTTTTGTTTTCGACCAGCGATGCTTTGTTTTGCGGGCGTACTGTTTTCGTTTTGGTTTTCCGTTGTGGGGTTTTCGCGGGGTGCTGTTTTGGCGGAAGTTTTTTTATTTTTGAAGTACGAATTAAGAATAGAAGATGAAGGTACATAGAGAGGGATTGAGTATTATTTTTACGACAGCAGGTATTTTATTGCTTATAAATTATTTGCTGTTTTCTTGTGTTTGGTGTCCGGTATTTTCCCTTATTTTCGCGGTGTTTTCGGTTGTATTTTTCCTGATTGTGGTCAATTTTTTTCGTTGTCCGAAGCGGGTTTTTGCTGATTTGGGGACGGGGGTTATTGTTTCGCCTGCGGATGGTAGGGTTGTTGTAGTGGAGGAGGTTGAGGAGGATGAGTATTTTCATGATCGTCGCATTCAGGTTTCGATTTTCATGAGTTTATTGAATGCTCATGTCAATTGGATTCCGTGTGCCGGTCGGGTGGTTTATTATTCTTACCGGGCGGGACGTTACCAGGCTGCATATCTACCGAAATCGAGTTCGGAGAACGAGCGTTCGACGGTTGTTATAGAGCGTCCGGACGGGGAGAAGGTTCTTGTTCGTCAGATTGCCGGCGCGATGGCGAAGCGGATTGTTACGTATGTTGAGAACGGTGATGAGTGTTCTATTAACGAGCAATTGGGATTTATCAAGTTTGGCTCGCGTGTGGACTTATTTTTACCGCTTGATGCGAAGATTGATGTGCGTCTTCACGATGAGGTTAGGGGGAACAGAACTGTGATTGCTCATTTGTAGGGGGTTATGAAGCATCTTGCGAATATTTTGACTTGTTTTAATTTGTTTTCCGGCTGTTTGGCGGTTGTTTTTGCGCTGGAGTACGATGGTTATTCCTGCGCTTTTTTCTTTATTTTTCTTGCTGCGGTGTTTGATTTTTTTGACGGGTTTGCCGCTCGGTTGTTTCGGGCGGAATCTGCTATTGGCGCGCAGTTGGATTCGCTGGCTGATGTGGTTAGTTTCGGAGTTGCGCCGGGTGTTCTTGTCTTTGCGTTTTTAAACGATTGTGTTGGGGGTGTATTTTTTTTGCCTTGGGTAGCTTTTTTTCTGCCTGTTTTTGCGGCTTTGCGTCTTGCCAGATTTAATGTTAATGTTGGGCGTGTTGGGTATTTTGTCGGGTTGCCTGTTCCGGCGTGCGCGCTTTTTTTTGCGTCCTTGGCGTCTTTTTGTTCGGGTTTGAGGTTTGAGGGGTTTTTTGTTGGGGTTTTTGCTGTTTTTGTTACGTTTCTTGTTGGTATTTTCTGCTGGCTTATGATTTCGGACATTCCTATGTTTACCTTGAAATTTAAGAGTTGGGCGTGGGATACGAACCGTTTACCGTACATCCAAGCCATTGCTACCGTTGTTCTTACGGCTGGGTTTTACGTTGCCGGTTTTGGTTTTTCGGGTGTAGGGCTTTCTATTCTTTTTTATATCCTTTTGTCGTTGTTTGCGCGCCGTTGAACATGTTTTCGGCGAATTTCTTCCAGGACAACTCTTCTTTCATTTTTCCACAATTCTCTTTGTATTTTTCGCCTTCGGAAACGAAATACGTTTGGATTCCTTCGGCTATACTGTCTGGCTTGGGCTTTCTGACTAGGCCGATTTTGTATTTTTCTACCGTTTCATGCAAGCCGCCGGCGTTGGAAACTATTACCGGCAGGTCAAAGTGGCAGGCGACGGGTATCACGCCGCTCTGACTTGCCAGGCGGTAGGGAGCAACCAACAGGTCGGCCGCCGAAAAGAGCGCAGACACTTCCGCATCGTCGATATAACGGTTTATGACGTGGATTCTGTCCTTCGCTTTTGAGATATCTATCTGCCTTTGGTATTTCCCGAAGTCGCCGTAACATTCGCCTGCGATTACGAGTTGGAACGAGTTGTCTATCAGTGACATTGCGTCTATCAGGATGTCGAGACCCTTGTAATCGCGAATTAATCCGAAGAACAGAAGAGTCTTTTTTTTGTGGTCGAGATTGAGAGCTTGTATTGCGTCGTATTTTGATATGCGCTCTCCGTAGTTATTGTAGAGCGGATGATTAAGAACGAGGCAGTTGGCGTCGGGAAGAAGCTCCGTGAGTTCGTTTTTCACCGTTTCACTGAGCGCGACGAACGATTCGCACTGGCGAAAAAAGAGCCTTGCGAAGAGTTTTTCGAACGGATGCTGCTCATGGGGCAAGGCGTTATGTAGCAGACAGATAATGCGCGACTTCTTTTTCAGCCTGCCGGCGATATATCCGTATGCGGGAGCGAGGAAAGGTATCCAGTAAGGGATAATGACGGTATGGGGGCGGAATCTGTCTATTTCGCGTGCTGTCTTGATGTAGGTTAACGGGTTGATACTGTCGAGTATTCGTTCGGGCACGGACAGATTCGGGTTTGGCGTGAAGCTGTCAAGGAACTGGCTTTTTCCGGGGAACAGGAAATCGGGATACAGCCTGGAGAAGGAGAACTTTTTGATTTCATGTTCTGTTTCGAGTTCCTTGCACAGCATCTCGCTGAACAG
>JAIRMF010000120.1 GCA_031258895.1 Dysgonamonadaceae bacterium
TGAGCCAGCTTCGTCGGGATGGGCTTATCGAGGTTGAGGACATTCCGCAGCTTGAGACTTTTGAGGCCGGCCGTTTGTTTGCCCGGACCGAGGGCACGATTCCGGCGCCTGAGTCTGCACATGCGATAGCGAGCGTTATCCGGGAGGCTCGTCGAGCAAAGGAAGAGGGTTGCGCTCGCGCGATTTTGTTCAATTTGTCCGGTCACGGGCTGATTGACATGAGTGCGTACGATCAGTATCTGGAGGGGAAGATGCGGAACTATGTACTGTCGGACGTTGAGATCAGCCGGACCCTGGAGGGCCTGGAAAGTTTAATTCCGTAGCTTTTGTTTTCTTCTCCCGACTTTAAAGGCTTTAAGGAACTTATCTTTAAAGCCTTTTTTTCCGACTTTAATGCCTTTAGGGCCCTTAAATTCCTTTCTTTTCCGCTTGCAAGCGGAACTCGTGCGCTCGTAAGCGCAAGCCGTGCCCTCGTAAGCGGAAACCATGCCCTCGTAAGCGAAAGCCATGCCCTCGTAAGCGAAAACCATGCGCTCGTGAGCGCAAACCGTACCCTCGTAAGCGCAAACCGTGCCCTCGTAAGCGCAAAAGCCGGACGAGCGAACGTTTTGTTCCGCCTCCAAAAAGCATGAATCACCATTCAAAAATGAAAAAAATCACAACCCCCCGCAATTTAAACCGTACATAACAAAAAAAAATCGTACCTTTGCGACGATAAAATTTTATAAACCAAATTAAATAACAAAATTATGGGAAAAGACGTCCAGAGTAATCTGAAAATTGAATTGCATGAGGAAGTAGCAGAAGGTACATACGCAAACATGGCCATCATCGCGCACTCCTCTTCGGAGTTTATCCTTGATTTCATCAGGATAATGCCGGGAGTCCCCAAGTCGCCCGTACAGTCCAGAGTTATCCTCGTCCCCGAACACGCTAAACGGCTATACCTCGCACTCGCCGAAAATATCCAAAAGTACGAAATGCAGTTCGGCGAAATCGGGCTCCACAACCGTGCGGGATACAATTCCAGAATCATGGGGCCGGCCGGAGAAGCGTAAAACGCCAGCGTAAACAAAATTTAACCGCGAAAAATGAAAGTCATGAAGTTCGGCGGGACCTCGGTAGGTTCCGCCGAAAACATATTAAGGATAAAAACAATAGTGGAGGCGCAGACAGAGCCTGTCATCGTCGTCGTCTCCGCCCTCGGCGGCGTCACCGACCAATTGCTCGAAACCGCAAAACTCGCACTTGAAGGCGACAAAACGTACGAGAAAAATTTGCGCCAGCTCCTCGTACGACATCGTCAGGCCGCCGAAAACGCAATCCCCGACAGCGAAAAGAAAGCAAAAACACTGCAAACCATCGAACTTCTCTTCGCCGAGCTCTCAAACATCCTTAAAGGCGTGTTCTGGGTGAGAGACCTGTCGCAAAAAACGTCCGACGCCGCAGTCTCATACGGCGAACGCCTAAGCTCCATCATCCTCGCGGCAGCGCTTAAGGACGCCAAACTTTTCGACACCCGTGAAATCATAAAAACCGAACAACAGTTCAAAAAACATATCGTAGACTTCGAAACAACCAATCTCCTAATCAAAAAACATTTCGAAGGAAACACGCGCCTGACCGTCATACCCGGTTTCATTTCGCAGGACATAGCAACAAAAAACATAACAAACCTCGGTCGCGGCGGCTCCGACTACACCGCCTCCATTATCGCCGCAGCGCTCAACGCTTCAATCTTGGAAATCTGGACCGACGTGGACGGATTCATGACCGCAAACCCAAAAATCATCAGCGCTGCATACGTGATCAAAGAAATGTCCTTCATCGAGGCCATGGAACTCTCAAACTTCGGCGCAACGGTCATATATCCCCCCACTATCTATCCGGCGTACCACAGGAACATCCCAATCCAAATCAGAAATACCTTTAATCCCACCCTTGAAGGAACATACATCTCCAGAAACAAAAGTAACCGCCAAGACAGACCGATAAAAGGAATCTCATCGATCGGAGAAACCTCGCTCATAACAATACAGGGCTTAGGAATGGTCGGCGTTTTGGGCATCAATTCGCGAATCTTCGGCGCACTTTCCGCCTCCGGCGTCAGCGTCTTCATGGTCTGTCAGGCGTCCTCCGAAAATACTACCACATTAGCCGTCAAAGACGAAGATGCAACTTTGGCTGTCAAAGTGCTAAAGAAAGAATTCGCGATAGAACTCGAACAAGGCGAAATCAATGAGGTAAAAGCCGAACAGGGACTCTCAACAGTCGCCGTCGTAGGCGAAAATATCAAACATACGCCCGGAATATCCGGCAAACTGTTCGGTGCGCTCGGACGTTCCGGCATAAGCGTGATCGCATACACCCAAGGCGCGTCCGAAACAAACATATCGTTCGTCATCGAAAGCCGCTACCTGCGCAAAGCGCTCAACACAATTCACGACTCTTTCTTCCTGTCCGAATACCAAGTCCTCAACATCTTCATAGCAGGAACAGGTACAGTCGGCGGAAACCTGCTCGAACAAATAAAAGCGCAACAAAAAACCCTCAAAACGCAAAACCGCCTGAAGTTAAACGTAGTCGGAATCGCCAATACCTCGTCAATGACTTTCGACAGGGACGGAATAGACCTCGAAACTTACCGCCCCAAAATATCCAACGTAAAAAATACGCCCGAAACCCTGCGCGACGAAATCCTCAACATGAACATATTCAACCCTGTCTTCGTCGACTGCACCGCAAGCCGGGAAATAGCCGCACTTTACAAAAACCTCCTCGATCATAATATTTCCGTCGTCGCGGCAAACAAGATCGCAGCCTCCTCAGAATACAAAACATACGCCAATCTCAAAGAAACAGCACGGCAAAAAGGCGTAAAATATCTCTTCGAAACAAACGTCGGAGCAGGACTGCCGATCATCAACACAATGAACGCCCTAAATAACAGCGGAGACAAAATATTAGAACTGCAAGCCGTACTGTCCGGAACTTTAAACTTTATCTTCAACACAATATCCCCATCCATCCCGCTTAGCCGTGCAATCAAAATGGCTACCGAGAAAGGATTTGCCGAACCCGACCCACGAATCGACCTGGACGGCACAGACGTACTCCGTAAGCTGGTAATACTGGCCCGTGAAGCCGGCTACCAAGTGAGTAAAGAAGACGTGGAAAAACTTCCGTTCATCCCCGATAAATACCTGTCCGGAACAATCAATGACTTCTGGGAAACAATCCCCGAACTCGACGACAAATTCGAAGAACAACGCAAACAAATCGAATTGCAAGGCAAACGTCTTCGGTTTGTAGCCGCTATGGACAAAGGTAAATGCCGTATCGGGCCGCAGGAAGTCGATTCAAGTCACCCATTCTACGAACTCGAAGGCAGTAACAACATAATAATGATCACAACGGAGCGATACAACGAATACCCGATGATAATAAAAGGATACGGCGCCGGAGCCGCAGTCACTGCAGCCGGAGTGTTCGCCGACATAATCAGTATCGCAAACATCAGGTAACAACACTGAAAAGACTGAAAATTAACTCACCGTCAACTCACAGCACAAAGCAAACACATGCGGCACAAATTTTTCATTTCCATGCTTCTGATCTCCTTCTCGCTGGGAGCACAGTCACTGAAAGAAGCCGAAAAATTGTCCTCTTCAAAAAAATACGCCGAGGCTGCCGAAATATATTACTCACTCGGCTATTACGGCAAAGCAGCCGAAGCTTTCCGAAAACACGTCAGCGTGCAGCCGTCCGGTCGTCGAAAAAAAGTAGCGGAGGCTCTGAATCAAAAAATCCGTCATCTGGAACAGCTCGACCGTATGACCTTAAACTGCGAAAATGTACAGATCATCGACAGCATAATTATCGCCAAATCCGAATTCCTGAAAGCCTACCGATTGTCCGAAGAGGCAGGCAGTTTGATTTCTGCCGGCGAATCGACAATCTATGAAACCCAACTCAAAGAC
>JAIRMF010000131.1 GCA_031258895.1 Dysgonamonadaceae bacterium
CTTGGAGACTTTCTCTTTTAGAGGCCGCAGAGACGGCGAGGCCCTCAAGAGCCTCATAAGGTCATTAAAGTCCTTAGAGAATTTTAAAAAAAAGTTGGGAGCGCAATCACTGAACCCCCAACCGAACACACATTAAAAATTATATTATGTAATCTTATTATTGATAGTCAAACACGTCGCAAAGATAATACTATTTATTGAACCAACAATAGTTTTTCGCAAAAATCGTTAAGTTTTATTACCCGGGGCTATTGTGACGCACTAAATTTCTCTTCCTAACATTTTCAATCCGTACTTACCGTTTTGAATATTCTGTTCCATCGGACGGCATTGAGTCCTTTTTTATCCTTATCCAAAGATAGCCAGATGAAGATCGGCTTTCCTACTATATGATCTTCCGGTACGAATCCCCAGGAGCGTGAATCCTGCGAGTTATGGCGATTGTCCCCCATCATGAAGTAATAGTTGTATCGGAATGTGTAGGATGTTGCCGGTTGTCCGTTGAGGATGTATTTCCCGTCCCTTTCTTCCAGTGTATTGTTCTCGTAGTTTACTATGCAGCGACGATATATTGCAACGGTGTGCTTATCGAGTCGTATTGTTTCTCCTTTTGCGGGAATCTTGATGGGTCCGAAGTTTTCTCGGGTCCATCCTTGCGGGTAGTCGTACGGATATAGCGGCATCGGAAGGAAGAGTACGTTCAGGAAGTCGGAAGTTTCTTTTCGCACGGAGGTTACTTTTCCCGATCTGTTGATTTTCCTGAGAGTTTCTTGGGTTAGTGGCAGGTTGTAAACGGGGTTGTATTTATTGTCGGGGGTTTTTGCTATTCCTGCAATCTCGAATGCGTGTTCTGCGTTTTGATAGTTATTCATCAGGATGTTTCTTGAGTAATCGTCGCGGCTTATTGCGAACGCTTCGAAGTCTTTTTCGCTCCATGTGGCGCCAGTTGTTTCGATCAGGTAGTTAAATTGCGCATTCTTGGGGAAGGGTATTTGTTGTCCGTTTATGAGCACTGTATCGTTAACGATTTGCAGCACATCTGCAGGCATTCCGACGCAACGCTTGACGTAGTTTTCCCGTCTGTCGACGGGCCGGTACGATATTTCGCCGAAGACTCTTTGATTGCTGTGGACGTTGTTTCGTCCGTATTGGTTGACGCTGTAATAGTAGTCGGGATTTTCCATTTTCAGGGCGACGGTATCACCTGCAGGGAAGTTGAATACTACGATGTCGTTTCTTTTTACCTGTCCTAATCCTTTAAGTCTTTTGTACGGCCATTGAGGGTATTGGAAATAGGACTTTACGTTCAGTATCGGGAGGGTATGTTGCGCGAGCGGGAATGACAGTGGCGTGTTTGGGATTCTCGGCCCGTAGCTTATTTTGTTTACCATCAGGTAGTCACCCACGAGTAGCGATTTTTCGAGGGATGACGACGGTATTTTGTACATTTGGAAGACGAACAGGTTGATGAGGTACACCGCTACAAGGGCGAATATTACGTCGTCGATGACGTCGTATATTTTCCGCAGGGTTTGGTTTTTTGTTTTTTTCCATGCTCCCCATGGTACGATCTTTGAGATGTAGATGTCGAAAAGGACTATGAGGCCGAAAAGGAGGAGGTAATTTCCAACCCAGACTGTGAACAGCGTGTAGGCGATTGCCCAGAGCGACAGGCTGACCCATTGCTTTTTTGTAGCCTTTTGTATTTTTGTTGGGGACGTTTCTTTTTTTTGTGTGGTTGTTTTCATTTGAGCGAATTTTTAGAGATTTAGTACATCGTTCATTTCGTAGAATCCTGATTTCCCTTGCAGGAATTCTGCGGCGATGACTGCACCTGTTGCGAATCCTTTTCTGTTTTTTGCATCGTGACGGATTGTTATCAGATCGGAATCGGATTCGTATGTGACTTTGTGGATTCCTGTTGTTTCGCCTTCTCTACGGGACAGGATTGTGAGGTTTTCTGTTGTGTTGGTTGTGTTTTGTGATGGATATTTTTTCCTCCGGATATTGTCTGTTATTCCCTGTGCGAGGGTTATTGCGGTGCCGCTTGGGGAGTCGAGTTTTCGGACGTGGTGTATTTCCTCCATCGAGACGTCGTATTCTTCGAACCTATTCATTATTTGTGCCAGGTATCGGTTGAGGGCGAAGAGGATATTTACGCCTACACTGAAATTTGAGGCGTAGAGGAAGGAGTGCCCGCCGTTAAGGACTTTTGATCGGAGAGTTTCTATCGAATCGTACCATCCTGTTGTTCCTGCCACGACGGGGATGTTTCGTTGGAAGCATTTTTCGAAGTTGTTCAGGGCGCTTTCGGGCCGTGTAAATTCTATTGCTGCTTGTGCGGAGAGGAATTCTTTTGAATCGAAATCTTTTTGGTTGTCGACGTCGATGATTGATACTATTTTGTGGTTTCTTTGTATGGCGGCAAGCTCTATTTCTTTCCCCATTTTACCGTAACCTATCAAAGCTATGTTCATTTGTCTGTGTGATTAAGTTATTTATACCGCCGCAAAGATACTCCTTTTTAGTGGAAGTTCAAAACTTCTTATGATCGGTGGACATTACGTATGTTGCCGGAAGACGAGCAGTTTTCCTCCGTCTTTTTCTATCGTGAAGGTGTTACCGGACGCTTCGTTGAGCGATCCCTGCCACCATGACGAAAGTTTCATTTTGCTGAGCGGATATCGGAGGTTGTATGAGGTTATTTCCGTTTCTTGGGACAGGGAGAAGATTGATATTTGCTCTCCGGTGCGACTTTGATAGACTGTTTTGTTTTCCGTTTGGGGGTTAAAGATACCGTAGTCGGTGATTAGGCGGACGTTACATTTTTCTGCGTAGTCGGCCAGCAGGGAGATGTTGCCGATAGAGTGGTCTTCTCTTTTGCCGGTTGCGCCGAGAATTGTGATGTTGAGCCAATTGTTTTCGATGCAGAAATTAACGGCTTTGGTTAGGTCGTTAGTCTGTTGGTCATGGGATTGTATGATTATTTCGCGGAATCGTTTCCTTATGTCTTCGGAGATGCTGTCGCAGTCGCCGACGATGAAGTCGGGGATTTTGTTATGGTTGAGTATTTTTTGGGCGGCGCCGTCGCAACAGATGATCCGTTCGGCGTCATTGAGGCAGGCGACGGGTATGTTGTGGGTTGGGAACTCGCCGTCGGCAAGGATAACGGTCGGACAATACTCGTGAAGGGGTATTATGTCCGGTTGTCTGCGAATTTTTTCCATTGGATGTAGCCGAATATCGAGAAGGCTGTGTATATGACGTAGAGGATTGCGCTGGGCGCCATTTCGCGGTAGACGTAGACGACGATAGTGAGAGGGTTTACGGTCATCCAGAGGAACCACGACTGTACGATTTTCCGCGCCGCCATCCAGGTTGCTATTATGCTGAGTGTGGTGATGAGGCAATCGAGGGCGAACGGGATGAGGGTGCGGATGTTTTGGAACGGGTCTGGGACGTCGGTGAAGACGGCGATTACTGTTGCGATTATGCCGAATACGATTATCCCCACGGCAGAAAGGATTATGCTCAGTTTGGGAGTGATATTACTGAACTTGAGGCCTTTTGTTTTGGGGCCGGATTCGAGGAATTTCCAGCAGTAGAGGCCGTAACCGCAGATAGCGGCGTTGTAGAGGTTGAGGCCGGCCATTGCGTACAGTTTGGATTCTGTGTTGATTATTATGTAGAAGATTGCGCTGACGATTCCGAGTATCCACATTGTCCATTTCCCTTTTATTTCCAGGGCGAGGAAGATGAGGGTGAATGCGACGCCGGCTATTTCTGTTATGTGTTCGACTATCCAGGTGACCATATTTTATGGTGCAAAGTTACGCAAAAAAGTCGCAACCGTACATTCCCTGCGCTTTTTGGGCGGTTCAATTCTCTACGCAACGTATACTTGCCCCGATAGCATTATTTTCTTGGTCGTAATTATATGCGGCATTGTGCGAAAAAACCCAGCAATAGGCATAAGTTTTACTGTTATCGTGCGTACTGCTCCAGTAAAAACCCCTTTGATTACTCTG
>JAIRMF010000146.1 GCA_031258895.1 Dysgonamonadaceae bacterium
GTCGGGGTTATCTTCGTAATGGATTTCCGCACCTTCTACACAGAGTTGCTTGGTCAGGTCGGACTCTACACGGTCATAGCCGGCCGTTTTAGCGTTTTTCGACATGAAATACCTGACAAGAGCGGACATCCCGATTCCTCCCGCGCCAAGCAGATAGAATCTGACGTCGTCATTTTTTGCGAAGGATAATGCAACGGCGATATCCAGCGACGCCGGGTTTTTTGTTTCGTCAGCAGTTTGATTAGCTTTCTCCTCCATGGTTTTTGTTTTATTTGTAATTTGGTTTGGGGCCGTTTTGCAGGGCTTTTTCTATTTCGTCGACGATTCGGTTTGCCGCATCCGGTACGGCGAGACGCCGGATGTTTGTACTCAATTCTTCCAGTCGTTCTCTGTTGTGGACGATTTCCATTGCGAGAGGTATCAAACTGTTTGCGGCGTCGCTATCGGGTATCAGGATTGCTGCATTTCGATTTGCGAGGGCGAGAGCGTTTTTTGTTTGGTGGTCTTCGGCTACGTTTGGGGATGGTACGAGGATCACGGGTTTTCCTGCGATGCAGAGTTCGGCTATCGCTCCCGCTCCGGCACGTGATATGACCAAGTCGGCTACCGAGAATGCGAGATCCATTCGGGAAATAAAGTCCACCGGATGAACGGACCTCACAGGATACCGTTCCAAGCTTTGCAGGGAGTAATGATGGTATGTTTTGCCGGACTGCCAGAGGAACTGCACGGAGCCGTCATGAAGTCCGGGCAACGCTTCGGCCATGCATGTGTTCAGTGTTTTCGCACCGAGACTCCCTCCGATCAACAGCACGGTTTTCATATCCGGATCGAGGCCGAAGAATCGGTATCCTTCGCGACGTTTTTCGGTTGTAGGGGTCAATTCTCTGACGGGGTTTCCGGTGAACACTGTTTTGTCGGCCGGGAAAAACTTTTCCATGCCCTCGTATGCGACACAGATTGTGGTTGCGTATTTTGCCAGGGTTCTGTTTGTCAGTCCGGCATGGCTGTTTTGTTCCTGTATGACGACGGGGACATTCATTGCTCCGGCAGCCTTGACTGTCGGGGCGCTTGCGTAACCACCGACTCCGACAACAACGTCGGGACGAAACTCTTTCACGATCTTACCGGCCAGATAGATGCTGCGTAACAGTTTGACGACAGTTGCGAAGTTTCTCAAGATATTGCGGCGGTCAAATCCTGCGATCGGCAACTCCCGGATGTTGTATCCCGCCTTCGGTACGAGTTCCGTTTCCATCCTGCCTTCCGCGCCGACAAACAGTATTTCGGTATTCGGGTTGCGTTTTTTGATGGCGCCTGCGATAGCGATTGCAGGGAAGATGTGTCCACCTGTCCCGCCGCCGGTGATAATTATTTTCGGATTCTTCGGCATCTGACGGTTTGATGTTACTGTGGTCTGAAATCTCTGTACGTCGTACATAAGCTCGAAAAAATGCTTGTGGACTGTTTTTTAGTCATAAGATACGTCGTGTATCTCATAAGATACGCCACGTTGCTCATGACGTAAATCATCAACCCGCACCCCGAAAAAACAGTTGTGAACATCTCATCTTTTATATCGCACCCCGAAAAAATGTTTGGGGAGGTTGTGTATCTATCTTTTTGCGCGGCCCTCGAAGTTGGAGCGTTCGGTATTTTTACCCTTGTAGATGAAAACCATGTTGTGGTAGAAATGAATCTCGGTTATGTTCAGGTCGAAATAAGAAGGCTCGTAACCGTCAATGTCAAATTCCGCGTGGTTCAAACCGTCAACAAGACCCTTCAAAAAATTGACCGACGTCCCAACTGCGCCAAGATCCCGATTGCCGCCAAATAACTCCCAATATGACGTCTGAAGATCCTCAATAACGTATATACCGCCATCCTTAAGCCTGGGAAATAACAGACCAAAAGTCGTGATGACGTGAGCACTTACGTGGCTGCCGTCATCAATGATCAAATCAAACTCCCCATTCTCGTCCGCAATCCGTGACAGTATCTCAGGGTCCGTCTGGCTGCCGTGGTAAATACGTATCCTGCTCTCCGACAAACCCCGCTTGTCGATAATGTCCAAGGACACAATACGACCGAAAGGAAAATACTTCTTCCACATCCGTAACGACGCTCCGCCCGAAACAGGATCATCGAAGCCGCCAACACCTATCTCAAACACCTTCGCCCGACGAAAACGAAATTTCCTGAAATGATGTTTATAGTGCCGAGTGTAACGATGGCCGAAATTCTTGTCGGTATCAAACACCTGCGCCAAAACATCCAAATTCCCGTAAAAAGGAATAAGCCGAAAAAAGAAAATAAGCAAACCCCGATGACGCTTCGCAAACAACCGAAAACGCCCCTTAAAACCGCACAAAAAAGAATCTTTCCCCATCATAACAAAATCTTACTTACCATACAAATATCGTGTCACTCCAAAGTGAATCTCGCAACATTGTCCGTAGCCGAACTCCCGCCGGCAAACAAAAGAAAATCACCACGCTCAAAAACCCACTCCAAATCGGAATTGTAAAACTTCAACATGTCGGGCGTCACCGTGAAAGTAACGTCCTCACTCTCCCCCGCTTCCAACTTGATACGCCTGAATCCCTTCAACTCCTTCACAGGACGCGTCACAGACCCAACCAGGTCGCGAATGTAGAACTGTACCGTCTCCTCCCCAGATCGCAACCCGACATTGCTCACCGTAACCGTCGCCTCAACAGGCCGATCAACAGTCATTACAGTGTCCGAAAGGCGCACCGGAGAATAAGCAAACTGCGTATAGCTCAAACCGTGACCGAACGGATACAAAGGAGAATTCTCGACGTCGATATGTTTGACGGTAAACTTGCTGTTGTCACTGTAAGGACGTCCCGTATTCTTGTAATTATAATAGATAGGAATCTGACCGACATTGCGTGGAAAAGTCATCGTGATCTTTCCCGACGGATTGACCTCCCCAAAAAGAATATCAACTATCGCCGAACCACCGCACGCGCCCGGTAACCAAGTCTCAACTATCGCCTCGATATGATCGTCCTCCCATTGCAAAGTCAAAGGTCTGCCGTTCATCAAAACAAGTACAATAGGCTTGCCCGTCGCCTCCAACGCCCGCAAAAGAGCCTTCTGATTGGATAACAAACCAATGTCAGACCGCCCCGCAGCCTCACCACTCATGTCATATGCCTCCCCCAAAACTGCAACAACAACATCAGAACGCTCCGCAACCTCAACAGCCTCCCTGATAAGCGTGGCGCCGCAACGATCATCCAAAACATTGCCGTTCTGCTGGTCCGTCATCCTGCGTATAAGTGAGTCCTCAACCAAATGACAACCCTGCGCGTAAGTAAACCTGCCGCCGGAACGACGCGAACATAAAGCCTCCCATAACGTCTCCGTCTCCCGCCAATCCGCCGCCGCCGCAGAACTGCCCAGTAACGTCCGACGGTTCTTCACCAACGGCCCTACAAAAGCTATACGCTTCGAATCGTCAAGAGGCAATGTCCGGCCATCGTTCTTTAACAAAACAATGCTCTTCAATGCCGCCTCTCTGTTAAGCTCAAACTTCTCAGCGCTCGAAACACGTGTCCCTGCATCACCCGTAATCCCGCGGTAAGGATTGTCGAACAAACCTAACTTGTATTTCGCCTCCAAAATACGCCGGCAGGCAGCGTTAACAGTCTCCTCCTTCACTTTACCTGACTTCACAAGAGCCGGTAACTCGTCGGTAAAATATTCGCTCACCATGTCCATGTCAAGACCGGCATTTATAGCCCGCTCCGTCACAGCAGCCTTGTCCCCCATGCCGTGATTCTCCATCTCGGACACAGAAGTGTAGTCGGCAACAACAAACCCTTCAAACTTCCACTGCTCGCGCAAAAGATCAGTGAGCAACCATCGGTTCCCCGTAGCCGGTATGCCGTCAACCTCATTGAAGGAGGTCATGATGGAAGATGCGCCCGCCTCAATAGCCGCCTTATATGGCGGAAGATAATCATTGTACATCCGCAAACGACTCATGTCAACCGTGTTGTAGTCGCGACCGCCCTCCGCAGCACCGTAAAGAGCAAAGTGCTTGACACAGGACATAATCGTACTCTCGTTCGAAAGGTCGCCCTGCTCGTAGCCGCGCACCATAGCCTTAGCTATCTCCGAACCAAGAAAAGAATCCTCACCCGCAGTGTCGCTCACACGCCCCCAACGAGGATCGCGAACAAGATCAACCATAGGTGAAAACGTCCAATGAAGACCGTCCGCACTCGCCTCATCCGCCACAACCGTGGCAATGCGCTCGATAAGACCAATATCCCATGTGGCCGCCTGAGCAAGCGGAATGGGGAAAATAGTACGATGACCGTGAATGACGTCGTAACCGATAAGCAACGGAATCTTTAGTCTCGTCTGCGTCAAAACAGTGTCCTGTAACTTCCTCACAGCGTTCGGCGTCCAAAGATTAAATACGCCGCCAACATGACCGTCCCTGATCTTCTGCTCAACACCCTTGCTGATCCGTGGACCGGTGACGTCAAATCCCATCGTGAGAAGATTCAACTGCCCTATCTTCTCCTCAAGAGTCATCCGACCCATCAGAGAATCCAAAAACCCGTCCATCTCAGTCCTCTGAGACGAAACCTCCCTACATGCGGTCGTAATACATGCTGCAAGCAAAAAGATGACGATCTTCTTCATGTTAATATATCCTGCTTTTTGATGAATGTTCGTAGTAATCGGGATTGTTGCCCAAAATGTCGAGCAGGGGCCGGGAAATAGCATCTATCCGACGTTCCGTCTCATCGGATATTTCAATTGAACAGGCGGTGATGTTAGTCCTCAATTCGTCGGCGGTGCGAGAACCAACCAACGTCGAGGCAATAAACGGCTTTTTCAATATCCATGCTATGGAAAGCTGGGCAATGTGAATGTTGAGACCGGAAGCTATTTCGCGCAATCCATCAACAGTCTCAAAAAGTTCCTTCTCTGCTCCGGATTCGTTATGCCTCGACGTCCATTTGCCGCGTTCCTGAGAGAAATGACGCGAATGAGCCTGATGTGGAGGTACATCTTCTACAGTCCTGTAAATGCCGGCAAGCAAACCTTGCTGAAGACCCATGGAACCAATGATGGCTATGTCGTTCTCCACACAATATGGCGCGATTTCAGCCTCGATGGCGCGTGAAACAATGTTGTAAGGCATCTCGTTTACATCCACCCTTACGCCGGTGCCGAGAACTTCTTCAATTTGCGTGCGCCCGAAATTGCTCAAGCCGATGGAACGAATCAATCCTTCCTCCTTCAAACCGTTAAGTTGGTCCAAAGTTTCCTCTATAGTAGGCGGAAGAGTTATAATATCTTTATCGGCGGTGAAATGTTCGACGGCGGATTTGTTGATCGGCCAGTGAATCATGTACACGTCAAGATAGTCCGTGCCGAGACGTTTGAGTGACGCAATACAGTGTTCGCGTACCTTGTGACAGTTAGACGGACTGATCTTGGAGATTATAACAGCCTCACCGCGACGCCTTCCAAGAGCCTTCCCTAATGAACGCTCACTCTCGCCATCGTTGTACATTTCAGCCGTGTCAAAAGTGTTAACGCCCATATCCAAAGCAACGCCAACAACATCATCAACGTCCCTCTGTGACTGTTCCCCCCAATACTCTCCACCCCCAAAAGCCCAGCATCCTACCGTCATCGCGGATATTTCAATGTCCGACTTTCCAAGATTTTTCCTTTTCATTGGTTTTTGTATTAATAATGAGCGGCAAAATTACAAAAAAAATTCTTTGTGACCTCTCGTAACGGATTTTTATCAGGGCAAACGCACGAAAATATTACCTTTTCGTCATGAAATCGATACAAGAATATATATCAGATGTAGAAGACAAGAGTAATGAAATAACAGCCATTCCCGCTCCTGACTTGGCATATCTCAATAAATTGATTACTTAATTTTCGTGCGTTTACCCTGATTTTTTTCTGATTTATTTGGTGGTTTAAAAAACAATGTTTACCTTTGTGGCC
>JAIRMF010000056.1 GCA_031258895.1 Dysgonamonadaceae bacterium
GGCGTCAACCATGCAGCCCATCCGTAACTTGTATTCTTGCCGCCTCCAGGCGTCGGGGTTTGTGCTTTAGACAAGACCGGAACCGGACATATAAGCATTACCGATAGATAATGCATCAGTTTTATTTTGTATGTAAACTTATTCATGTTTTTTATTTTAGGAATAATAAACCGAAACCCACCCCATGATTTGTTCGCATGAGGAGGGTTACAGGATTTTATTTTAGCGGGTTACTTTCTGACAAAAATGATGTTGATGTAACTTTCGTCGTCTGCTATTGCCGTCGAAGCGATAGTATATTGCATCACACCGTCTTCGGAAATGGAAATGTTGCTGAACAGATCCGAATCGTAGCCGACAACGTAGTAGTTGAAATCTTTTGCCGTCAAAACCGGTTGTATATCGGAAAATACCTGAGCACCATCACTTCTGACCGCAGGACCCGAAGAGCTTCCTTCAATCGAGTTTTTATATCCTCCGTAAAGGTCGATCGTCTTGTTAGTGCCTGCTTCGGTATTTATAGGTATGGGCGGCATGTAGAACCACTGTATCGCGTTGCGTGTGTTTGCAACGCCTTTCCATTTTTTGTCAGCCTTGTCCAAATAGTAGTAGCCGGAGGTTTTAACGTATTCTAATGCTCCGGTTGCATCACTTAGGGGTGAGATGGCTGCGGTTATGTAGATCAACGTACCTTCGAAGATAGCTTCATCTCCATAGGTTCCCGCATTTACTTTTGCCTTTAGCTCATTGCCGGTCATGCGGGGGATTATTACTCCGTCGGCAACTCCTGCTGTGCTTGATTGTCCGACGACTTCGAGGGTTACATTAGGATTTGCAATTGACCCGACAGTAACCTGCGCATTCATTTTTGTAGCCATAAGTGTTATGAATGCGAAAAGAAAATAGATAGCTCTTTTCATTGTAATTCTATTATTAAAAAATTTAAAATTTGACTCTTTTGTTTGTTGATTTTTTATTCACGCTTATGTTTGTCTGTTATTTTGCTTTTGATAAAAAATATCAGACTATGGAAGCAGGAGGCGGTCTTGTTACCTGTGCACTGCGATACTTAGTGTAGTTACCTAAAATTGCAGAAACTTCGCAAATTGGTTCGCAGTCGAGGAGAATATTGATGTTGATGCGTTTTGTCGTAACGACGTAAAGCTTGTGTTGCTGTACAAAATTAACGCAACCGTCACTATTCATGCTGTTTGCGGAAGAGTTGATTTTGCTGCTGAGCGGTGTAGGTCTGAAACAAAAATCGGGACTGTTATAGGCTTCCTTGTTTGTTCTTGTCTCCTGTAAAGTGACCTTTTTTGTCGACCGCACCTTGTACTTTATGGGCGCCTTGAATTTTTTGCTTCGACCGTCGTAAACAAGAGATTCACCGGCATTATTGATTTTTGTGCCTTCTAAATATTTTACATAGCATCCATCTTTAACATGTAGTTGGGAAACCGCGTCTTTGCAAAACAACGACGATAAAGCGAACAAGGCAAAAACCACCCTGCCGTTTAGACGGCAAAGCGACCTTATTTTCTGTTTAGCCTTATATCTTTTTCGTGTCATCACCAAGGATACGCAGAATTAAAACTGCGTGCAAATATAGCCTTTATTTTTGAATCACAATATCACGAGACATAATTTTTACAAAAAATACGTATATGTATGTATCAAAACGGGTATTTTTCAGTATAAAAACGTACGCAAAAACACGAGGTTTGTTGTATTTATATAGAACGTCTTTGTATAAAAATTGCGCATTTATATCCAAAATGTGCAGCTTTTTCGCTTTTTTACTTGTCATTAAAAAATAAAGCCTTACATTTGCACCCTGAAAAATTGATAAAGAAGATGGAAAATTTTTATTTGGATAATCCAGCGTTGAGGCATCATTTGTCGCATCCGCTGATGCGCAGGATTGTGGAGTTGAGGGAGCGTAATTTCACGGAGGCCGAGAAATACGACTATGCACCATTCAATTTTGCTGATGCCTTGGATAGTTATGAGCGCACACTTGAAATAGCAGGGGAAGTGATAGGCGAGGTTGTTGCTGCCAATGCTAAAGAGGTTGATCATGTTGGTCCTCTGCTTGAGAACAATCGTGTTACGTATGCCCCTGGCACTCTTGAAAACCTGAAAGTTACTTCGCAGGCGGGTTTGATGGGACTTTCCATGCCGCGTCGTTTTGGAGGACAAAACTTCCCTCTAACGGCTTTCATAATGGTTTCTGATATTGTAGCTCGTGCCGATGCGGGATTTTGCACTATTTGGGCATTACAGGACTGTGCCGAAACCATTTACGAATTTGGCAGTGAAGAACAACGTACTCTGTTTATTCCTCGCATGTGTTCGGGAGAGACAATGTCTATGGACCTTACGGAGCCGGATGCTGGTTCCGATTTGCAGTCTGTGATGTTGAAAGCGACTCCCGACGAGGCTAACGGTTGTTGGCGTTTGAACGGTGTTAAACGTTTTATTACTAATGGAGATTCGGACATTCATCTCGTGCTTGCGCGTTCGGAAGAGGGTACTAAGGATGGTCGTGGACTGTCAATGTACATTTATGACAAGCGTGATGGTGGTGTTAATGTACGACGTATTGAGGACAAAATGGGAATAAAAGGCTCTCCGACCTGTGAACTTACCTTTAAGAATGCGAAGGCTCAACTTTGTGGGGATCGTCGTCTGGGACTCATTAAGTATGTGATGTCTCTGATGAATGGCGCTCGTCTTGGCATTACAGCCCAAGGAGTAGGACTATCTGAGGCAGCTTACAGGGAGGCGATCGGTTACGCTCGTGAACGCAAGCAGTTTGGAAAGGCGATTATTGAGTTTCCTGCTGTTTATGAGATAATTGCAAATATCAAAGCGAAACTTGACGCTTCCCGCGCTGTGCTTTACGAGACTTCCCGATTTGTGGACATGTATAAGACGCTGGAAGACATTCAGAAAGAGCGTCCGCTCAACGCCGAAGAGAAGGAAGATTTGAAACGATACCGCCGTCTATCCGATGCATATACTCCTTTGGGAAAAGCTTTTGCGACCGAATATGCCAATCAGAACGCTTTTGACTGCATCCAGATCCATGGAGGTTCGGGTTTCATGAAAGATTATCCTTGCGAGCGTATTTATCGTGACGCCCGTATAACTAATATATACGAAGGGACAACTCAATTACAGGTTGTGGCCGCGATTCGTCACATACTGACGGGCACTTATCTTTCGCAATTGAGGGAATACCAGTCCGAGCCTGTTCCTACGGAAATTGAGCCGTTAAAGGTGCGTTTAGCGAGGCTTATTGATGTTTACGAACGGGTGGTTACGAAAGTTGCAGATACTAAAGATCAGTCGTACATTGATTTTCATTCGCGTCGTCTGATGGATTTTGCCGGTCACCTTGTTCTAGCCCATTTGCTTATGCTTGATGCCTGCCGGAGTACGAATTTTCGTGCATCGGCGGAGGTTTATTCGGCGATTGCCGAGAGTGAGGCGGGAAGGATTGAAGTATTTATCAACGGTTTTGAGCGTAGGAATCAGGAATTTTACAAGGCCGTCCTGTGACAGGATGTGCTATCATGACGGACATATCAATGTTATGACAGTTTCAATAATTGTTGCTGCCGGTGAAAACAACGAAATAGGACAGGGAGGAGGGCTACTCTGCCACCTCCCTGCCGATTTAAGGCGTTTCAAGGAGATCACGTCTGGGCACGCTGTTGTCATGGGCCGTGTAACATTTGATTCTTTACCTAAAGGTGCTTTGCCGAATCGACGCAACATTGTCGTCAGTAGGAACAGGAGCTTTATACCGAAGGGAGTTGAGGTCTTTTTTTCGCCTGAATCTTTTTTTGCCGGATTTCGGGAGGAGAACGGAGAGGTGTTTATTATTGGAGGAGAGCAGATTTACCGTTTGTTTATCTGTTTTGCCAACCGTATTTACCTGACTCGTATCCACGCTTTGTTTCCGCAGGCTGACGCTTTTTTTCCTGAGATTGACATGTCTTGCTGGCGTGAGATGAGTAGGGAGGATTTTTCTTCGGACGAACAGAATCCGTTTTCATTTTCGTATATAACGTACGACAGGGTTAGTCACTGATTATTGCCTATCAACACAGCCTTTTCCGCAACTTCTTCCATAAGCCACTTTGGGGTGGATGTGGCGCCGCAAATACCCACTGTTTTTATACCTTGTAACCAATTGATGTCGATATTATCGGCGCCTTCGATGAGGTAGGTATTCGAATTTGCTTTCCGGCACTCGTCCAATAACACTTTACCGTTTGAGCTTTTGCCTCCTGCGACAAAGAGTACCACATCATGTCGTTTGGCGAACAGTCTGATATTTGGAATGCGGTTTGCCACTTGTCGGCAGATGGTATCGTGATACTTGAACGTAGTATTTTCGGTTATTTTCGATTGTATTTCGGACACTATTTCTTTGAAGTCATTGACCGACATAGTTGTCTGCGAGAACAGGCGGATATTTTTGTTAAAGTCGAGTATTTTCAGGTCTTGTTTTCCTTCTATGACGACTGCTTTCCCGTCTGTTTGCCCCACGAGTCCGTTCACTTCGGCATGTCCTGTTTTTCCAAAGATTACTATTTGTGTATTTTCGGTGTCTATTTCAAGAAATGATTTTCTGATTTTTCTTTGCAATTTCAGTACTACGGGACAGGTAGCGTCTATTATAATGATCTTGTTACGGTAGGCGGTTTGGTAGGTTTTAGGCGGTTCTCCATGCGCACGTAACATAAGACGTTTATTATACATGACGGCCATTTGTTCATGGTCAACGGTTCGCAGGCCTTTTGTTTCGAGGCGGTTCACTTCCCTGCTGTTATGTACGATATCCCCGAGACAATACAGTTCTTTATTTTCGGCGAGTTCTTTTTCAGCGCGAGAGATAGCGTTAACGACGCCAAAACAGAAGCCGGAATCCTTGTCAATTTCAACGGTAATCATGTATTTATGACATATAATTACGAATTATAGACGATATAGCTACATCGGCAAGAGCCATTTCCAACGCTGACTACCGCAAAACCACAGTCAATACGGCATCCGATAATTATAACCTCCGGACACAGTCCTTAAATTGTCGTCCGCGGTCCTCGTAATTGTCGAACAGGTCAAAACTCGCACAACAAGGCGATAATAATACCGTGTCGCCGGCAAGTGCCGTATCGTATGCAAACCTTACCGCTTCACGCATAGATAAAGCGTCAAATGTGGTAGGCATTTTTCCGTCAAAAAATTCGTGTAACTTCATATTGTCCGTACCTAGGAAAACAAGAGCGCGACACTTCTCTCTGACCAATAACTCTATCTCCCTGTAATCGTTCCCTTTGTCGATGCCACCAAGTATCAGTACGACAGGCGTTTTTATGCTCTCCAAAGCATACCATACCGCGTTAACATTGGTCGCCTTAGAATCATTGATATACTCTACACCCCGAACGCAAGCTACCATCTCCAAACGATGTTCAACACCTTTGAAATCGCTCAACGAACGTCGCA
>JAIRMF010000116.1 GCA_031258895.1 Dysgonamonadaceae bacterium
AAGAGTGGGAAAAACTCGACAAAGTGAAATATTCTTACGACGAAATAGTAGAACTGTCCCAACAAACCAACGCCTTCCGTTCCCTCATAGACCCCGATGACCCACAATTCGCAAACCCCGAAAGTATGACAACCGCTATCGCTAACTATTGTAAAAAAACCGGGCAACCCGAACCAAACAGCCACGCCGCCGTCATACGATGCATATTCGAAAGCCTCGCAATGAAATATAAATATGTGTTCAACCAGCTACAAAAAGTCGCCCCATTCGAAATCGAAAAACTGCACGTAATAGGCGGAGGCTCGCAAAATAAACTACTCAACGAATTCACCGCAAACGCTACCGGAGTTACCGTCGTCGCAGGCCCCTCCGAAGCTACCGCCATCGGGAACGCCCTCCTCCAAGCAAAAGGACTCGGTCTGGTCAATTCCCTATCCGATATAAGGACAATCGTCGCCAAATCCTGTTCCCGGGAAACCTTCGAACCTCAATACACAGAAAGTTTCCAAAAGGAATATGAACGGTTCGTAAACCTACTCTAAATCCATATTCATCAACGCACCGGCAATGACGAGATCAAACCGATCAGTGACCTTTATGTTCCGTCGGCTGCCCTCAACCATCACAGGCTTGCAAACCCCCGTCGATTCAACTACCGAAACATCATCCGTGAACTTAGGCATATATCCCTGCCTATAAGCCTCCATCAAAATGTCTGCGCGGAAAACTTGCGGCGTCTGTACAAGAAAATACTTCGTCCTGTCAACAGTAACCGACCCTCCTTCCGCGTCATCCGTGAATCTCCTGACCGAATCTGTAATCGGAACGGCGGGATACGCCCCATTCTTCAAACGAGCACGCTCGTATACGCTCGTTATTGTGCCACCGTCAACAAGCGGACGCACTCCGTCATGAACACCTACAAAAACCCCGCTCAAGGCTTCTGCCCTACCTCCGACTTCACGTTCAATAAACTCCAAACCGCACCTGACGGAATGAAAACGAGTCTCGCCGCCCGACACAACCAAATGAGGAACCGTGAAACCGTAACGGGAACACAGACTCCTCCAATGATTCCTCTGTCCGTCCGGCAATACCAACACCGTGCGAATGTCAGGTTTACAGCGATAAAAAGCCTCAATAGTATGGAACAGAAGAGGACGGCCGCTAAGCAACATAAACTGTTTAGGTACATCGCTACCCATCCGCACACCCCTGCCGCCCGCGACAATAATCACATACTCCTCCATCCCTCAATCTATCTTTTGATCTTCTTCATGATTTTCTGCGTCTCCTCATTGGCGGAAAACAGTTTTGCTCGGCAAATTTCCAACAATTCCGATGCTTCCTTCAATTTTTCACTTAAATCGTCAACATCAATCTCGTTGCCCTCAATCAAACTCTGAATCCGCTCAAGACGTTCCAACGCCTCCCTGTAAGTCAATTTTTTGTCTTTTTCCATCTCCGTTTAGTTTTTGAATAAATCATGCAAAATTACTGCTAAATAATCAATATTGCTCCATAGGCAAATAAAAAATACCCTCAACATAGCGTCTTGTCTACTTATGTTTTTTTCGTTACCTTTGTGCCCGAAATGAAAAAGCGAAATTATGCGAAGTAAAGTACTGTTTTTTATTTTATTGTGTTTATCCACCCTGACTGCGTCAGCACAAGACGTCACCTTCAAAGCGTCCGCAACACAGGTGGCAATCGCCAATCAACGTTTTCAGATCTCCTTCACACTGACCACCACAAACGGCAAGCAAGGACAAAATTTCCAACCTCCGGCATCATTCGGCGGATTAGACGTTGTGTTCGGCCCCGCCAAAAATGAATCCTTTTCCACCTCAATCTCCGGTAACCAAACTGTTTCGCAACACAGTCTCCAACTTATCTACACCGTAATGGCGCCAAAAGAGGGTGAATACACAATCGGTACCGCATCCATCAAAGTAGACAACAGCGAATATAAATCGGAACCGCTAACCGTCAAAGTTTTGCCCCCCGACCAAAACACTACCGAGCAAAAAAACAATGCCGAAGGAGAACAGCCTGCATCGTCCGGCAAACAGACCGTAGCAAACGATGATATGATCTTCATACGTGCCGTGCCGTCAAAAACATCCGTATATGAAAATGAAGGTTTTTTGATAACCTTCAAACTCTATTCACATGTCGCCAACATGAGTTTCGAAAATTTCAATTTCCCCGAATATGAAGGGTTTATATCACAAGAAATTGAAATGAACGGCAATCCACAGTGGATACCGGAAAATTATAACGGCAGAGATTACCGCACGGCTATCCTGAAACAAACCATCCTTTTTCCACAACGAGCAGGACAAATCACTATCCCGCCGGGAAAATTCGACATCGTAGCTATGGTCCCTTCACAGAGGCGTAGCCGATCTCTTTTCGATGACTTCTTCAATACTTCCGAAGTAATGAAAAAATCATTAACCAGCAAACCCGTTACAATAAACGTGAAGGAACTGCCCGAAGGACGTCCCGTATCGTTTAACGGAGCTGTAGGCGACTACAAAATGACATCCTCAATCAGTAGAACCGAACTGAAAGCAAATGAAGCGGTAACAGTGAAAATAAACATCACAGGGCACGGCAACATTAAACTCCTGAAAAATCCGGAAATAATCTTTCCTAACGATTTTGAAGTTTACGATCCCGTAGTAAGCACTAACTCAAAAGCGTCACAATCAGGAGTGACAGGCTCGCGAACGATAGAATATAACGCCATCCCGCGCTATGCCGGAGACTTCACCATTCCTCAAGCGCAATTTTCATATTTCGACGTAAAAAGCAAAACTTACAAAACACTAAGCACTCCCGAATATACCCTCCACGTAAAACCCGGTGAAGGAGTCGGCAACTCAACACCCGTCATCAGCGCAACAAACAAAGAAAATCTTCGATTACTCGGACAGGATATTCGCTACATCAAAACCGGAAACGTTAATTTCATCCGAGGCGCTAACTTCTTCGGGACGTGGAGGTACTGGCTCTGGTACATCGGTCCCACATCGCTGTTTGTCATCCTGTTCATTATTTACCGAAAACAGGCTGCCGAAAACGCAAACATAGCCCTTGTTCGTACAAAAAAGGCAAACAAAGTAGCTTTCAAACGTCTAAAAACCGCAGCAATCCATTTGAAGCAAAATCATCCGGAAGCGTTTTATGATGAAATCTTGAAAGCAGTATGGGGTTATCTGAGCGACAAGTTGAACATCCCCGTTGCCTCGCTTACCAGAGACAATGTCGAAACCAACCTTAACCGATACGGCGCAAACGTGACACTTATAGACAATTTCCGCTACATTCTCGACACAGCGGAATTCGCCCGTTTCGCCCCTTCACAAGGCAGCGGCGCAATGGACGAACTTTATAACAAAACCGTCAAAGCGATTGATACAATGGAAAATGTAATTAAAAAATAATGAATCAATGAAAAGAATATATTTTATTTTCACAATATTTATTATTACCACCTCATCGCCGGCACAAGATTCGCTGACAGTCACAAACAGCAATACAGCAATTAACATTTCACAACAACCGGCTACAGTTAGCGACATTATCTCTCAGGCCGCCGAATTATATTCAAAAGGCGATTTCATGGCTGCTGCCGCATTGTATGAACAAATATTAAAAGAAAACGGTGCATCGGCAAAAATCTATTACAATCTTGGAAATAATTACTACAAATCAGGCCGGATCGCACAAAGCATACTCAATTACGAACGTGCTCTCCTGCTTGACCCGGGCGACAGCGATACACGCCACAATCTGGAAATCGCCCGCCTTAAAACAGTCGACAAAATAGAACCCGTCGGTGAATTTTTCCTCACCATCTGGGTCCGTTTAATTCAGAACCGAATGAGCACCGACCAGTGGTCCGTTTTCGCAATTATCTGTTTTATACTGCTAATTGCATGTCTATTCCTGTTTTTCTTTACACGCAGGATTGCACTAAAAAAACTCGGATTCTACTCCGGTATTAGTTTACTCACGCTCGTCATTGCCGCCAATATTTTTGCATATAATGGGAAACAACCACAGAAGAACCGCTGTACCGCTATAATTCTTTCACAGACAACAACCATAAAAAGTTCACCGGATTCAAGCGGCACAGACCTGTTTATTCTCCATGAAGGTACGAAAGTCGAAGTAAAAAGCAGACTCAATACATGGAACGAAATCGAAACAGCAGATGGAAATGTCGGCTGGATTCGCAACGAAGAAATAGAAATAATATAATAAAGACATACCTGATGGAAACGTTTTTCACAGCCTCAGATATCGAATCCTTTCGAAACATTCCCACCCCCTTTTATTATTATAACACCGGACTGCTGAAACGGACTCTGCAAGCCGTTACCGGCGAAGCCGCGCGCTACAACTATCATATCCACTACGCAATAAAAGCAAATGCCAACCACAAAATACTTAAAATCATCCAAACATCGGGCGTTGGCGCCGATTGCGTAAGCGGAGGAGAAATTCAGGCAGCCATAAGGGCAGGTTTTCATACCGATAAAATCGTATTCGCAGGCGTAGGCAAAGCCGACTGGGAAATAAACCTCGGTCTCGACAATAATATTTCCTGCTTCAATGTAGAATCGATTCCCGAACTTGAAGTCATCAACGAACTCGCCACGACAAAAGGCAAAACAGCCCGCATTGCCTTGCGCATTAATCCCGAAGTTGACGCCCACACCCACAGCCACATCACCACCGGAATGCGGGAAAACAAATTCGGAATCAACCTTGACCAGTTAAGCGCCGTACTCGACAAACTGCAAACGCTTCATTCGCTAAAACTCATCGGCGCACATTTTCACATCGGATCGCAAATAACCGAACCGGGTCCATTTATATTGCTCTGCCAAAAAGTATCCCAAATCAACCACGATTTGGAAAAACGCGGCATTACGCTCGATAACATCAACTTCGGGGGCGGCTTGGGTATAGATTATGAAACACCCGACAGACGCCTTATTCCTGATTTCAAAACATACTTCGAATCTTTTCACCGTCACTTTCCTGTCAAGCCGGGGCAACAGATACATTTTGAACCCGGACGCTCAATAGTGGGGCAATGCGGCGCTCTGATCTCGAGAGTTTTATACATCAAGGAAGGCTCGTTCAAAAAATTCGTCATACTCGACGCCGGTTTCACCGAACTTATCCGTCCCGCCCTTTACGGCGCCGGACACAAAATCGAAAATCTGACCTCAACCGAAACAGAAGACGTCTACGATGTAGTCGGTCCCATCTGCGAATCGTCGGATTGTTTCGGAAAGGACGTTCGCCTTCCTCGTACACACCGAAGAGACCTTATCGCTATCCGTTCTGCCGGCGCTTATGGTGAAATCATGGCGTCGCAATATAATTGCAGAAAACTGCCTCAAGCGATCCTGAGTAGCTAACCGGCCATACACCCCGTTTCTTTCGATGCAAAAAGAAAAGGATCACACTGAAAACAGTGCAATCCCACTTCAAAAAACCTTTCGGAAACACCAAAGACTACTTCCTTATGCCCAACGCCTTGATGATAGCTCGATAGCGCTCGATATCCCTGTCTTTAAGGTAATCAAGCAAGCTGCGGCGCTTACCGACAAGAATTTTCAATGCCCTTTCAGTGCTATAATCCTTCTTATTTGAGCGGAGATGTCCGGTCAAATGCGAAATACGGTATGAGAACAATGCTATCTGTCCCTCTGAGGAACCGGTATCAGTGTTGGACTTCCCGTACTTTGCGAAGATTTCCTTTTTCTTTTCAGAATTAAGATACATGATTTTGAATAAATTAAAATTTGTGATACAATTTTCGCGCTGCAAAGGTACAAAAAAAATCCGAACGTGAAAACTTTTCGGCAATTCCATGTCAATACATTGCCGAACATGGTGTTGTGGGGTACCTTACTGTGGTGCGTCAATTGAGGATAGATTTTTTAAAAGCATTGGTATTAAAACAGTGTACCCTGTTTCCCGAAACGGCTTCGTCCGAGATGACGGTAGGCCATATCGGTTACTTCGCGCCCACGGGGGGTGCGCTTGAGGAATCCTTCTTTTATCAGGAACGGCTCGTAGACTTCTTCTACGGTACCCGGGTCTTCGCCGAGCGCGGTAGCGATAGTGGTGATTCCGACCGGCCCTCCGGAGAACTTGTCGATTATGATTGAAAGGATTTTGTTGTCTGTTTCGTCAAGCCCGTAACGATCGATGTTCAACGCTTCAAGGGCGAAGCAGGTGATGTCTTTATCGATTTTACCGGAGCCTTTTACCTGTGCGAAATCTCTAACCCGTCGCAGGAGTGCATTGCATATTCTGGGCGTACCGCGACTGCGGGATGCGATTTCTGTTGCGGCGCTGTCTGTGCAGGGTATATTGAGGATTCCGGACGACCGGCGGACTATTCCGGCGAGGGTTTCGGCGTTGTAGTATTCGAGATGCAGGTTGATGCCGAAGCGTGCTCGAAGCGGTGCGGTGAGCAGTCCGCTACGGGTTGTCGCGCCGATCAGGGTGAACGGTTCGAGGTCGATTTGTATTGAGCGGGCGCTTGGTCCTTTGTCTATGATGATGTCGATCCGGTAGTCTTCCATTGCGGAGTAGAGGTATTCTTCCACTATCGGACTGAGGCGGTGAATTTCGTCGATAAACAGCACGTCGTTACGGTTTAGGGAGGTGAGCACACCGGCGAGATCGCCTGGTTTGTCGAGCACGGGGCCGGATGTGATTTTGAATCCGGAATCCAATTCGTTAGCGATTATGTTTGAGAGGGTTGTTTTACCTAATCCGGGAGGGCCGTGCAACAGGAC
>JAIRMF010000124.1 GCA_031258895.1 Dysgonamonadaceae bacterium
CTGTTATTCGGTAAAAGACGTAGACTGGAAAAATTTAAAGTACGGTGATATTCCTGATAATTGGGAAAATAACACCGATTGGGATGATGCCGTCTGTGATTTCACTGCGGATGGTTACCGTCTTCCAACTGAGGCCGAGTGGGAATAGCCGCTCGCGGTGGCATGAAGAGCCAGTCAAACACGAATCAAAATCCTTATGATTATTACTATTCGGGCGGTAATGATCCTTGCGAGGTTAGCTGGTATGCTCGCAATAATTACTACGACTCCTACGTAGCTGCCTGCGCCGACCCTTATCCCGGTATTTACGGTACTAAGCCTGTAAAAAAGAAAAAACCTAATGAGCTTGACCTTTACGATATGAGTGGGAATGTTGCAGAATGGTGCTGGGATGTATCAAGTACTGAGTATTATGATAAGGTTCGCGCCTTGCGCGGCGGCTACTTTAAAAGTATAGAGTCCATCCTCTCCAACTCTTCCTTACGTGTTTCGCATAGCGTGGCCCCCTCCCCGTACGACCGCGGCGACGATATAGGTTTCCGTGTTGTATGCAAGTAAATCTCCATACACAATATTAACCGTACAAGCAGATTCCAAATACACCAACAAAAACAAAACGTTTATTTCCACAATAAACGTTTTGTTTTATTTTGTACCTTTGTCGGAAATTTGTTAGACGATATGGAAATATTTATTGTGAAAAGAGACGGCAAACAAGAAACATTCTCCGTCGAAAAAATAAGAAACGCAATCGCTAAAGCATTCCTGTCAGTGGGAAGCTTCGCAACTCAAGACGTGGTGACAAATATCCTCAGCAGAATCAGCGTCACAAACGGCAGCACTGTGGAAGACATACAAAACCAGGTGGAAATAGCACTCATGTCGGAACGATACTACGCAGTCGCCAAATCCTATATGCTATACCGACAAAAACACCTCGAAGACAGAGAAGTACACGAAAAACTTAAATTCCTTATCGACTACTGTAACGCCTCCAACGCAGCAACCGGCAGTAAATTCGACGCAAACGCCAACGTGGAAAACAAAAATATGGCAACCCTCATCGGTGAACTCCCCAAATCAAACTTCATCAGACTTAATAGACGTATGATGACCGACAGACTGAAAGAAATGTACGGAAAAGAAATCGCCGATAAATACATATACCTGCTCAATAATCACTACATCTACAAAAACGACGAAACAAGCCTCGCTAACTACTGCGCAAGCATCACAATGTATCCCTGGCTAATCAGCGGTACAACCTCCGTCGGCGGTAACTCCAAAGCCCCGACAAACCTGAAATCATTCTGCGGAGGGTTTGTAAATATGGTCTTCATCGTGTCAAGCATGTTGAGCGGCGCCTGCGCTACCCCGGAATTCCTTATGTACATGAACTGGTTCATAGAACAAGAATACGGACAAAACTACTTCCTCAACATAAATAAAATCGTAGACCTGTCAAAAAAACAACGAACACTCGACAAAGTTATTACCGACTACTTCGAACAAATAGTATACTCCATAAATCAACCTACCGGGGCCAGAAACTTTCAGGCAGTATTCTGGAATATCTCCTACTACGACCGGTACTACTTCGAAAGCCTGTTCGGTGAATTCGTATTCCCCGACGGCAGCCGACCAAACTGGAATTCCCTAAGTTGGCTGCAAAAACGCTTTATGAAATGGTTCAACAAGGAACGTACCCGCGCCGTCCTAACATTCCCCGTCGAAACAATGGCGCTCCTGACAGAAAACGGCGACGCAAAAGACAAAGAATACGGTGACTTTACCGCCGAAATGTATGCCGAAGGACACTCGTTCTTCACATACATAAGCGACAACGCCGACTCGCTGAGCAGCTGCTGCCGCCTGAGAAACGAAATCCATGACAACGGATTCAGCTATACTCTCGGCGCCGGAGGAGTCTCCACAGGCTCCAAAAGCGTACTCACAATAAACCTTAACCGCTGTATCCAACATGCAGCCCAACAAGGACTGCATTACATGTTCTTCCTCGAAGAAATAGTCGCCTTAGTACACAAAGTCCAGCTCGCATACAACGAAAACCTGAAATATATGTACGAAAAAGGTATGTTGCCACTGTTTACCGCAGGATATATCAACATGGGACGGCAATACCTTACAATCGGAGTGAACGGACTTGTAGAAGCAGCCGAATTTCTGGGTATCGAAATTATGGACAATGCCAAATACTCCGAATTCGTAAGTCAAATACTCGGACTGATAGAAACATACAACAAACGCCACCGGACAAAAGATATCATGTTCAACTGCGAAATGATACCGGCCGAAAACGTCGGCGTGAAACATGCCCGGTGGGACAAACGGGACGGATACAAAGTAAACAGAGACTGCTACAACAGCTATTTTTACATAGTAGAGGATGACTCACTCAATATCGTAGACAAATTCCGTCTGCATGGCCGCAAATACATCGAACACCTGACAGGAGGCTCCGCCCTGCACCTCAACCTCGCCGAACACCTGACACGCGAACAGTACCGACAACTCCTCAGAGTGGCAACTCAGGAAGGCTGTAACTATTTTACATTCAATATACCAAACACCGTCTGCAATGACTGTGGGCATATCGACAAACATAACCTGAAAACATGCCCCAAATGCCAAAGCGAAAACTTGGACTACCTGACACGCATCATAGGATACATGAAACGGATCAGTAACTTCTCGCAACCAAGACAGGTAGAGGCCGGAAGAAGGTATTATGCCTCAATGTCCGAAAAACTCCCCATCCCAGATGAGGTCCCCAATTCCTGATTGATGAACTATGCAGGCTTTGACATAGTATTTCAAGAAATCCCCGGAGAGGTAACTCTCGCCATCAATATTACAGGCTGTCCGAACAACTGCCCGGGATGTCACAGCCCGCACCTTCAAAAAAATACGGGCGAGCCGCTCGATGAAAACGTCCTTCGTGCGCTGATTGAAAAGTATGGCGACGCCGTCACGTGCGTTTGTTTTATGGGTGGTGACGCCGAACCGTTCAAAGTGTGTATGTTTGCCGGTTTCATCAAAAGCCTGCGCGAGAATCTTAAAACAGGATGGTATTCGGGTAAAACACATCTGCCCGACGGAATCATCATCGCTAATTTCGACTATATCAAACTCGGGCCATACGAAAAACATCTCGGCGGACTGGATAAACCGACCACCAATCAGCGTTTGTATCGTATTGAAAACGGAGAGATGACGAATTGTACGGAAAAGTTTCGATATCTTTACCGGTAGTGACGCCACAGTTTACGGAACGAACCCTCTCTCTGCCGTACGTAAGCCGTCATGCTCGGCCTGAAAGAGATACCGGAACTAATCGTTAAGCATTTTCTTGATGTCGTTAAGCTTATTGAGCGCGTCTACGGGCGTCAGGTTGTCTATGTCCGTTCGTCCGATCACATCCCTTATTTTTTGCATGGCCGGATCATCTATCTCGAACAGATTGAGTTGGTATTGTTTACGCTCTCTTTGATGTTTCCGGACAGAACGCGCGATTCCCGAATTTTTGCTGCCCGCCTCTAATTTCAGGAGTATTTCGCTGCCACGTTTGACGATGCTTTTAGGCATTCCTGCCATCTTTGCCACGTGAATCCCGAAACTGTGTTCGCTCCCGCCTCTTACGAGCTTGCGCAGGAATATTACTTTGTTGTTGTGTTCGGTGACCGATACGTTATAGTTTTTGATACGCGGAAAGAAATGTTCCATCTCGTTGAGTTCGTGGTAATGTGTGGCAAACAGCGTTTTGGCACGGCCTTTTGGGTATTCGTGTATGTACTCTATGATTGCCCACGCGATGGAGATGCCGTCGTAAGTTGAGGTCCCGCGTCCGAGTTCGTCAAATAATACCAGACTTCTTTCGGATAGATTATTGAGGATGTCGGCAGCCTCGTTCATCTCTACCATGAATGTCGATTCTCCGAGCGATATGTTGTCGCTTGCCCCGACACGGGTGAATATTTTGTCGACAGGGCCGATGAGAGCCGATTCGGCAGGCACAAACGATCCGATTTGGGACATTAGGGTGATGAGAGCCGTCTGTCGGAGGAGAGCGGATTTTCCGGCCATGTTGGGACCTGTGATGATGATTATCTGTTGGGAGTTATCGTCAAGGGATACGTCGTTCGGTATGTAATGTTCGTCGGACGGCAATTGGGTTTCGATGACCGGATGCCGGCCCGACTTAATGTCAATCACGTTTTCGGTTGTCAGTTTGGGGCGTACGTACCGGTTTTTGAGCGCTATTTTGGAGAATGAAAGCAGGCAGTCGAGACGTGCTGTAAGGATGGCGTTTGTTTTGACGGGAGCGATGTATTGTATGAGATCCTGTATGACGTCGGAGAACAGTTTTGATTCGAGTTCCAAGATTTTCTCTTCCGCTCCGAGTATTTTATCTTCGTAAATTTTGAGTTCTTCCGTAATGTAACGTTCGGCCTGTGTAATGGTTTGTTTTCTGACCCAGCTTTGCGGGACGTTTTGTTTGTGTGTATTACGTACTTCGATATAGTATCCGAAAACGTTGTTGAATCCGACTTTAAGGGAGGGGATTCCCGTCCGTTCTATTTCCCGTTTTTGCAGTTTTAAGAGGTAATCTTTGCCCGTGAAAGCTATTTTTCGCAATTCGTCGAGTTCTTCACTGACTCCCGACGCTATCACATGACCTTTGTTAATCATGATTGGGGGGTCCGGGGCAATTTCACGATTTATCTTTTCGCATATAACGTTACACAAGTCCAGCATATTACCTATTTTATGAAGGTATTGATTGTTTGATTCGAGACATGCGGTTTTTATCGGTTCTATTGCATTAAGTGCTGTTTTAAGTTGAACTATTTCCCTTGGATTAACACGTCCGACGGCTACTTTGGCTATTATCCTTTCGAGGTCTCCGACAAGTCTAAACTGTTTTTCGAACAGGCCGCGCATTTCCGGATCATTGCAGAGCGTTTCGACGGCAGACAACCGTTCTTCTATACTTTTTATTTCTTTGAGCGGGAACAGTATCCATCGTTTCATCAATCGGCTACCCATCGAGGTGACAGTAAGGTCGATGACGTCGATAAGGGATTTTCCGCTCTCGTTCATAGGTTCGACAAGTTCGAGGGATCTGACTGTAAACTTGTCAAGTCTGACGAATCTGTCTTCTTCTATCCGTCTGATGGCGGTTATGTGGTTTGTTTTCGTATGTTCCGTGACGTCGAGGTAGTTAAGGATTGCGCCTGATGCGATTATGCCGTTTATCAGGTGGTTTATTCCGAATCCTTTAAGGTTTGAGGTTTCGAACTGTTTGAGCAGTCGTTCCGTCGCGTAGTCTTCTGTGAACACCCAGTCATCTCGTTCGAATATCGGGATGTTATTTCCGAACGTTTCACGGAACTGTTCTTTTCGTCCGCGTTCTATGAGTATTTCTTTTGGGGAAAATTTATCTATCAGTTTGTCTACGTAATCGACGGATCCTTCGGATGTAAGGAATTCTCCGGTAGAATAGTCGAAAAATGCGATTCCTGTTGCATTTTTATTGAAGTGTATAGCTGCAAGGAAGTTATTTTCTTTATTGTTGAGGACGTTATCGTTAACGAGGATACCGGGTGTAACGAGTTCTGTGATACCTCTTTTGACGAGTTTTTTTGTAAGTTTTGGGTCTTCGAGCTGTTCGCATATTGCGACGCGTCTGCCGGCGCGTACGAGTTTTGGCAGATAGGAATCTATGGAGTGGTGTGGGAATCCTGCGAGTTCGACTGTTTGGTTTGCCGGTCCGTTGTTACGTTTTGTGAGAGTTATTCCGAGTATTTCGGATGCGTCTATTGCGTCTTTGGCGAATGTTTCGTAGAAGTCGCCCACTCTGAAAAGCAGTATAGCATCCGGATACTTTGATTTAAAACTTGCGTATTGCCTCATCAGTGGCGTATCGGGAGATTTATTTTGCATGTTACATGGAACGATTAGTACGCAAAGGTACGTAATTTTTACCGGATCTAAATCGAAACCTCAATATTCCGGATGCAAATTATGATATAATACTTTCAAATCTGGATCTCAGTCGCTCAAATCTGGATCTCAGTCATTCAAATCTGGATCTCAGTCATTCAAATACAGATTTCAATCGCTCAAATAAGGATTTCAATCGCTCTGGTAATAACCCCACATAAGAACGTTATTTATTATCAATTAAATTTTACTACCTTTGCCAAATGAAACGTTTTCTGCTTCTAATACTTATCATCATCACATCTTCCGGAGTCTACCCCAATGACCCGAAAACCATACAGATAAGCCTGCTTACCGTGCCCCCGCGAGACGCCGAAATCTACACCGTCTACGGACACAGCGCCCTGAGACTGCAATACAACAAAACAGACGCAGTACTAAACTGGGGTACGTTCGACGTAGATCGCAAGAATTTCATTATCAATTTTATACAGGGAAAAACCGATTACTTCCTGAGCGCACAACCTTACACCACGTTCCAACAAAATTACCTCGACAACAATACCCAAATCATAGAACAACAACTCAATATCCCCGATAGCCTTAAAATACCGCTGTTAAGAGAGTTAAAAACCAACCTCCTGCCCGAAAACGCCGAATACCGATACAACTACTTCTTCGATAACTGTACAACAAGACCGCGAAACATCATAGAACGATACTGCGGAGGAACGCTCTCATACCCGCCACAAAATGAACGTATTACATTGCGTGACCTCGTCCACAAATGTACATCGCCCTATCCGTGGATGCGGTTCGGAATAGACCTCCTGATAGGTAGCGGTGCAGACTCGCTTATATCACGACGCACAGAACTCTTCCTGCCCGAAAACCTGTGCCTGGCTCTTGCCCAATCAACAGTCCTAACGCCGGACGGAAGACAACTGCCAATCATCCTTTCTACCGAAAAAATAATGCACCGTCAGGAAGCACAAAAACACGAAAAATATTCGAAAAAGAAACATCAACCATCACTCACCGAACCTTTACACGTCTCGATTTTAGCATTATTCGTATTCCTCATAACAGCAACATGGGCGATAGCAAAAAGACGTACCGTAAGACTGCCGTTCGCAATACTTTTCCTCGTAATGGGCGTCGCAGGCTGCATACCGGCCTTCCTGATGCTGTTTTCCTCGCACCCCTGTGTGTCTTCAAACTGGAACATACTGTGGCTTAATCCCCTGCATCTGATATGTTTTGCAGGTTTCGCGACAACAAAAAAATGCCGGTTGATTGACCTCTGTTTCGTGTTGAATTTTGTTGCGCTTTCAGTGTTCATAGTAGCCCGGCAATGGATACCGCAAACCACCGATCCGGCTTGCCTGCCGCTCGCAATATGCCTCTGGCTGGGAATCTTAACAAAGATATGCGTCGGACGGCCAAGAAAACCGCTACCCTACCCGTACATACGGAAAATTTGGAGAAACACCGAAAACGCTGTCTAACGCCTGCTCAGGCAAAGCTCGTCATTCAAAGCGATGACAGCATCCGCGTAACGTTCCCTCTCTATCACAAACTGCATATTGACCTGCTTCAAAGACTGCCCGAAACACTCAATGTTGATGCCCCTCGCCGCCAAAGCCCCGGACGCCCGCGCAAGAAAACCGGGCAAAGCTATATTACTGCCCATAGCACACACTATGGCTGCCGACCTAATCGTCAATCTGTAAACCTTACGGTCCAATTCCTCAAGCATACGATGAACATACGGCTTGTCCCATACAACCATCGTAATACTGTTGGCGTTCGTAGACTTCAATATATAACTGACGTTGTGATGCTTCATGTGTTCCATGACCCTGAGGTCATAACCGACTTCGCCAACCATGAGAGGGTCGTGTATTTCGAAGGCGATGACCTTGTCGGTTCCGGAAACAATCTCAACTTTCGGCTCCGGAGAGATATATTCCCCCGATATTAACGTCCCGGGGTGCTCCGGCTCAAAGGTGTTTTTTATACGAATCTTTACTCTCGCAAGTTCAAGAGGCTTAGCCGCTTTCGGATGGATAGCCTCCATCCCGACGTCCGCTAACTGATCGGCAATGACGTAGTTAGTGTTGCATACGGGAATGGATTTCTCAAGGCCTACAATATTGGGATCGGCGCTCGAAAGATGAAACTCCTTATGAATAACAGCCTCCTCAGCCTTCACCTCAATAGTGATCTTACTGAATGTCACTTCCGAATAACCCCTGTCAAACGCCCGCATGATGCCCTCCGTACCCTTCGTATAACCGGTCGCAACACATAAAGTCTTAGAAAAATCTATGTTGTCGAACGCCTTATGTATACGTTCGTCAATAGTGAGCGGTTCGCTGTCGTTGAATCCGCAAAGGTCGATGAACGTCGCATCAATACCGTTGTTATTCAATATGTTTATGGTGTTCCAGGCCGAATGAGCCTCCCCAATAGACGCAAGTATCTCGCGGGCAGCCAGCAAAATGTTGCTCCTGTCCACATATCCGGAGGCAAGTACGCTATACATCGAAGAGAGATAGTTCTTAGCCTGCTTTATACGGAAAGTAATGAAACTCTCCGCCTCCCCAAGATTCAATCCAATTGACTCAAAACGCCCGTTAATCTCAAGGAGACGACCGCACAACACATCAAGAGCCGTCTCATAGTCCTCGTTGTTGAGGAATCTTGTATAAATACCCGGCTCACCCGTCTTCTTATGTTCGAGTAGCCAATTTGTTACGTTGCCGTACGCCGAAACCACAAAGATACGATTGTACATCTCGTCTACAGAACGCTTCCCACAAATTACATTCCTGAGGCAGTCCTCAAATTTCGACATCGAAGTTCCACCTATTTTTTCTACTGTAAGCATCTTGGATTAATCTTCTTTGAGCCGCAAAATTACCACTTTTAATCGTAACTGAAAAAACACCCTTGGAGCTATTGTAAAATTTATCTACCTTTGCGACGAATTGCTAAAATGTAGCAGTTGCCACATCAAAACAAGTATCGGAATTTCACGGTAATAACAAACGAGACATAACCTATGAATAGAAAATTAAATATTGCGTTAGTAGCGCATGACCACCGGAAAGCGGATATGGTAGACTGGGCGGTTTTCAATGCCGACATGCTGTCACACCACAAGCTCGTATGTACCGGCACGACGGGAGGATTAATAAGGCGAGAGTTTGGAGAATTAGGTATAAATGCGGAGATTGTTTGCATGAATTCCGGTCCGTTGGGAGGTGACGCGGAGATAGCGGCAATGGTTGTCAGGCATGAGATACAACTCGCGATATTTCTCATAGACGATTTGAATCCGCAACCTCATGAGGCCGACATACAGATGCTTTTGCGTCAGTGCCGAATCCATAACGTTCCAATAGCGTGTAATCGTTACAGCGCAGACCTGATGATTACCAGCACACTCTGGGATAACGACGATTATATCCCGACACAACCCCGTTACATAAAGTTCAGGAGAGATTGATGGTTGATTTTTCAAAAGTTTCTTCACCTGCTTACGTCATTGACGAATCTCTTTTGCGGCGTAATCTCTCGCTTCTCCGATCTGTCGGCGAGAGGGCTGGAGTGGAGGTAATCCTTGCTTTTAAGGCTTTTGCCGTGTGGAGAGTCTTTCCGATAATCAGGGAATACATTTGCCGTTCTACTGCAAGTTCGGCATGGGAGGCTCGGCTTGCGGTTGAGGAGATGGGTAATAGAGCATACACATATTCTCCCGCTTATACCGAGCATGATTTTGCAGATATTCTTGCTTACAGTTCTCACATCACGTTTAATTCTTTAACACAGTTTCACAGGTTTTATTCCGCCGTAGTGAGCTATCCCGGAAAAATTTCCTGCGGACTGCGAATCAATCCCGGGTATAGTGAAGTCAAGACGGAGCTTTACAATCCTGCGACGCCCGGTTCGCGACTTGGGATTACACGTGAAGCGTTGATTGGGGGGAATCTTCCCGACGGTGTAGAGGGTTTGCATTTCCACACGCTCTGTGAATCTTCCTCGTACGCACTTGAAAATACGCTTCGGCGGGTTGAGGACGGTTTTGGTGATTTGTTGCCTCGTATAAAGTGGTTGAACATGGGTGGCGGACATCTCATCACAGGTGAGGATTACGATGTGGAACATCTTATCGGGTTGTTGCTTGATTATAGAAGACGTTACCCTAATCTCGAAATAATTCTCGAACCCGGTGCGGCATTTGTGTGGCAGGCGGGCGTATTAGTATCATCTGTTGTGGACGTTGTGGAGAACGGCGGGATAAAGACGGCTATTCTTGACATTTCTTTTACATGCCACACGCCTGACTGTTTGGAAATGCCGTATAAGCCGGTAATATTGGGGGCGTACGGGGAATCGGCGCCGGGGAAGTTTACATACCGTCTGGGGGGCAATACCTGTCTGAGTGGTGATTTTCTCGGGGATTGGTCTTTTGATGAAGAATTACGGCCCGGCAGCCGGATTGTTTTCACGGACATGCTTCATTACACCACCGTTAAGACCACGATGTTTAACGGCGTTTCCCATCCCGACATTTGTCTTTTACGGACGGGAGGGGAATTGGAGGTTCTTCGCCGGTTCGGGTATTCGGATTACAGGAGCAGGATGAGTTAATTTCGGTTGTGGTTTGGTGTAGGAGATAATCGAGGCAGGTTTATGGGATTGTTTTCGTATTGGGAAAAGTGGTAACTTTACAGGGTGGTATTTTAACCTAACAATAAGAACGATTATGAAGAGAAGGGAATTTTTGAAGACTACTGCGGCAGTTGGAATAGCTGCTTTGACGGTGGAAGATTTGGCTGCGGCGATGCGGTCTGGTGGTGTGACGACGGTTGAATCCTCCCCCGATCTTGTTGCCGTGATGGGTGGTGAACCTAAGCAACTGCTTGATCGCGCTTTGCAGGAGTTAGGCGGTATAGGTCGTTACGTGAAACGTGGTCAGAGTGTATTGATCAAGCCTAACATCGGATGGGACAAGAGTCCGGAGATGGCGGCGGACACAAACCCCGAACTTGTTGGGGCGTTGGTTGAGCAGTGTTTTTCTGCCGGTGCGAAGAGGGTTTCTGTTTTTGATCACACGTGTGATAATTGGCAAAAGTGTTATGTTTCATCGGGTATAAGGGCTGCTGCGGAGGCTGCGGGTGCGGTTGTTGTTCCGGGCAATGACGAGTCGTATTATAGGGAGGTAGCGATAGATGGAGCGGTTGAGTTGAAGTCTGTCAAGATACATCGTTTGCTGTTTGAGTCGGATGTTTGGTTTAACGTACCTGTATTGAAGAATCATGGCGGTGCGAAGATGTCGATAGCGATGAAGAACTACATGGGAATAGTTTGGGACAGGGGATTTTTCCATTCTCATGATTTGCAGCAGTGCATAGCCGACATATGTTTATTTGACCGGAAGCCCGTATTGAACATCATTGACGCTTATCGGTGCATGACACGTAACGGACCACAGGGTCGTTCCGTTTCGGACGCGGTAACGTTGAAGGCTTTGATAGCCTCAACCGACATTGTGGCGGCTGACACGGCTGCGGTAGGTCTTTTTAACCAGGTCAAGGAGATGGATATTCGTGAAGTCGGACACATTGCCAACGGTGAGCGAATGAGGATCGGCACGAAAGATTTAGGTAAACTGAACATAAAACGGGTAAAACTTTAGACCCGCCTGTCGGTTTGTATTTTTCGGAAAGATTTTTTTGCTTCTCGGAACATTTCGCATGTTGCTCGGCTATGGATGCAAGAAACGTGTCTTGTTGTCCGCATCCGACACAACGGGTGAAGAATTAGGCGTTTGGTTTGCGACGGGAAAGATTTATCGCTTCATAAATTTGCAGAGGAATTATTCTTTGCGTAACTTTGCACCCCCAAAATAGAAAGCCGAATGGCAAAGAGAGGATATAATATCATTAGCGTAGACGGCCGCGTCATTGAGGAGGGCGACCGAATCCGATTTTTGAACGATGTTGGCGGCGGAACGGTGAGGCGTTTCGAGGGCAACGGCACAGTGATAGTTGAGGAAGATAACGGATTCGAAATCTCGGTGCCGGTCCGCGAATGTATTGTTACAGAGAAGAGAAATCGCGACCTGGAAGTGGCCGATACGGCGGTACGGATTCCACAAACCGAGACACTTGCCGAAATTCCTGTGTCTCGACTTCGGGAGGCGATGATGGAGAAGAATGTTCCGAATCCATGCAAGAAACGTCCGGATAACAAGCCGCAGGATATACGGCAACCTCTCGAAATCGACCTCCACATCGGACAGCTCGTCGATAACACACGCGGTATGAGCAATAAGGATATGCTCGATTACCAGCTTGATACGTTCAGAAAGATAATGAACAACCACCGTACGAAGAAGGGTCAGAGGATCGTATTTATTCATGGCAAGGGCGACGGCGTTCTCAGGACCGCTCTGCTCGGCGAGCTCAGGCTCAAATATCCAAAAACTTCTTCTCAGGATGCTCCTTTCCACAAGTACGGATTTGGGGCGACTTTGGTCACGATATAATCACATAAAACAAAATTCAATCTACACAACTATGAACTGGTTCGAATGTAAAGTCTCGTATGAGAAAATAACTGAAAGCGGCAGTCCTAAAAAAGTGAACGAGCCGTACCTTGTTGACGCGTTGTCTTTCACGGAGGCGGAGGCGAGGATTATAGAGGAGATGAATCCTTTTATCAGCGGTGAATTTACCGTCACGGACATAAAGAGGGCGAAGATAGCGGAAATTTTCCCCAACGAGAAGGGCGATCGTTATTATCGTTGCAAGGTCGTTTTCGTAACTCTTGACGAGAAGAGCGGCAATGAGAAGAAATTCTCCCAGATAGTGTTGGCGCAGGCTTTCAGCATAGACAATGCGTTGGAGGTTCTTTATGCCGGGATGAAGGGGACGTTGAGTGATTACGTTGTTTCGTCCGTATCTGAGACTGCGATAGTGGACATTTTTCCTTTTTCTTCGGACAGGATACCGGATGGCGATAGCGGACAATCTGCGGAAGATTAGGAGCTTGTTGCCTGATGGCGTACGTTTGGCGGCTGTTTCGAAGTTTCATTCCGAATCTGCGATCATGGAGGCTTATGAGGCGGGTCATCGGTTATTTGCCGAGAACCGTGTTCAGGAGCTTGTGAGCAAGTATCAACATTTACCGAAGGACATTGAGTGGCACATGATTGGGCACTTGCAGACTAACAAGGTTCGTCTGCTTGCGCCGTTTGTGTCGGTCATTGAGAGTGTTGACAGTTTGCGTCTTTTGTCGGAGATTGACCGTGAGGGGGGGAGGCATGGCCGGTGTATTGATGTTTTGTTGCAGATTCACATTGCCAAGGAGAAGCACAAGTTCGGTTTTTCTTTTGATGAGGCGGAGGCGTTTTTTGCGGACGGTCTTTTCGCGTCGTTTGACCATGTGAGGGTCGCGGGTTTGATGGGGGTTGCGAGTTTGACGGAAGAAAGGGATCTTATCCGCACCGAATTTGTGTCTATCGGGCGGTTTTTTCGGAGGATTAGGGAGAAATATTTTGCTGATGGGGGGACATTTCGCGAGCTTTCCATCGGAATGAGCGGCGACTATGAGATGGCGTTGGAGGCCGGGAGCACGATTATCAGGCTTGGGAGCGCTATTTTCGGCGACAGGCGCCGGTGATATTTGGACGGAACTTTTAAAATTTATTGTAATCATGGACTTTAACAAGATGGGCGGTTTGATTCCTGCTGTTGTACAGGACGCCGTGACGGGAAAGGTGTTGATGCTTGGCTTTATGAGCGAGGAGTCTCTTTTGCTGACGCGTGAGAGCGGGAAGGTAACTTTTTTCAGCCGCACGCGTAACAGGCTGTGGACTAAGGGTGAGGAGAGCGGCAATTATCTTTCCGTTGTTTCGATATTGGAGGATTGCGACCGCGACACGCTAC
>JAIRMF010000004.1 GCA_031258895.1 Dysgonamonadaceae bacterium
GGAGTTTTATGTTGAGGGTTGATTTGCCGTCTGCGGTTATTGTTGTTTTGCTTGACGTGACGGACTTCATGCATCTTTCTTCCGTGATCCACGGTCCGCCTGTTGTTGAGTATCCGGGGGTGCCGTGCAGGCCGAGTATCAGTCCGAGTCTGTCGGCTTCGGCTGCGGCGTGACGGAACGCGTCCCAGTATGCGGGGCTTCTGAACGTTTGTTCCGGCCACGGGTTGTTACCTATCGGGGCGTGGGAATTTTGTACCGATGATGCTATGTTAAATATTGTAGCTCCGCCTATTCCTGCTTCTTTCATGGCTTCCAGGTCTTTTGTTATTCCTTCTTTTTGGAAATTGCCGCCGAGCCAGTGCCACCATACATGGGGACGGTAATCGTCGCTTGGGGATGGGAATTTACGTGCGAGGGAGGCGAGCGTTTCGGCGGAAGTTCCTTGCGACGCCGTTTGGACGGCGTGAGCCGTTACCATTAAAAACACAACTGATTTAAGTAATAAGTTCATGATTGTTTGGGATTAAAATTAGGATGCAAAGGTAATAAAAAGAACGTTATTATAATAATGGAAAACGTTATACTTCGTAATATATTAAGTGCGTGAACATTAACGAGGAGCGCGTGAATATTAACGAGAAGCGCGTGAATATTAACGAGGAGCGCGTTAGTATTAACGAGGAACGCGTTAGTAATAACGAGGAACGCGTTAGTAATAACGGGAAGTGCGTTAGTAATAACGGGAAGAGCGATTGGTATGAATTAATATGTTGAAACAAGCAAAAAAAATTGGGCCGCATCACTGCGTCCCAATAACAATAATACTCTCTTTAAAACTATAATCTTACCGCACAAATAATCGTACAAAGGTAATAAAATTTCCAAAAACAAAGAATAGCGGCCTTTGCAACCGTTCCAAAGAACGATTACAAACCGTAAAACTCCTCCCAGCCCTTGCGCGGAGGCGATTGCGTGAGAAAAGCGTTCGCAAAAGCGTTGTCGGGAATGGTTTTCGTCCTGCGATCAAACCTGAATCCGGCGTTCAGCCTCTGAGCTATAACCCCCAGAGAAAATACCTGGCTCAAAACGCCGTTAACCTCAAACGGGGAACGTGTGCGCTCAAGCCCCTTACAGGCAAGCAAAAAGTTCTTATAATGATTCGAGGTGGACGCGGGGACAACTACCGACCTTATTTTCCGCTCCATAGCTTTCGCCTTCCCGGAAGGAATCACCGTCAAAGGGCTGCCGTGAGTGCCGCCCTTAAAAATAAGCTCCTTCGAATATATCTCCTTGCCGGGCCCAAGCCGCGGGGATTTCGGTTTCCCGGTAGGAATATTCGGATCCGATTCTACCCCGTCGAATCCGTCCGGCAAAGGAGGAAGATTATCCACTCCGTCGTACCAGGTCACCTCCACAGGCGGCTTCTTCCCACGCTTCGGAAACCTGAACCTGACAGTAGAAGCCTTAGGGAAAAAATAGTCGTTATGGCCGTCAGCCCGAAGACACTCCACACTCTCCGGCAACCCAAGGCAAAGAAACTCATGAACCGTGTCCAAAATGTGAGCCCCCCAATCGCCAAGCGCTCCCATACCGAAATCGTACCAGGAACGCCAATTGCCTGGGTGAAACCGATCGGAAAAATCGTGATACGACTGCGCCGATAACCAAGTATCCCAATCAAGTGTCTCAGGTAAAGGTTGGGCGTCCGGAAATTTCGTAATGGACGAATCGTACGAATGCCAACGACGCTCGCTGTTCATATGAGCCGTCACAGCGTAAACATCCCTTATTATACCGGCCTCCATCCACGCCTTAAACTGAAAATAATTCTCCTCGGAATGTCCCTGATTCCCAACCTGAGTTGCAAGCCAGGGACGTTTCTCTGCGGCCCGTATCATCAACTCGGATTCAAGAAAAGTCCTCGCCATAGGTTTCTCCACAAAAACATGCTTGCCCTCGGAAAGAGCCAACATCGAAACAGGAAAGTGCGCAAAGTCGGGAATGCCGATAAAAACAGCGTCAAAATCGTCGCGAGACCTGTCGAACATCTCACGAAAATCCCTGTAACGACGCGCATCCGGATATTTCTCCATCATCTCCACTGTGTGAGCAGCCCCCATATCTACGTCGCAAAGAACGGTAATATCCGCCAAACCGGTAGCGTCAAGCATCTTTATATCGTACGCCCCCTGATTGCCGACGCCAACACAGGCCAGCCTTACCCTCTCTCCCGAACCGCGAATACGTCTGTAACTCGACGCCGATACCGACCGCGAAACAATCAGCCCGCCCGCCGTCAATCCTGCCGCCGCAAGACTGCCCGTCTTAATAAATGTCCTTCTTGTAATCATATGTCCCGGTTTAATAGTAATTCCATATCGCAAATGTAATAAATTATTCGTTGCCCCTGCAATTTTTTTTACTAATTTTGCCCGCAAGACAGCAAAAGCAAACAACAATACAATAAACTTACAGTGTACAGATATTTTGTCAAACGAATGATCGATATTGTGGCCTCCGCAACGGGACTTATCGCGCTTCTACCGCTAATATTATTAATAACCGTCATCGTAATGATACCCAATAACGGGAAACCGTTCTTCACACAAAGACGTGCAGGCAAAAACGAAAACGTTTTCAGAATCCTGAAATTCAAAACAATGAACGACCGCAAAGATAACTCCGGAAATCTGCTGCCCCCCGAACAACGAATAACTCCGATCGGCCGTATCCTTCGCAAAACTTCCCTCGATGAATTACCTCAACTCCTAAACGTCCTGGCAGGAGACATGAGCCTTGTCGGTCCGCGACCGTTGCCCACCGATTACCTGCCGCTATACAACGAAACGCAGCGTAAACGTCACAGCGTAAAGCCGGGAATAACCGGATGGGCACAGGTGAACGGCAGAAATACTCTGACATGGAATGAAAAATTCCAATACGACGTCCTGTATGCCGACAATATTTCGTTCTCGTTCGACGTCAGGATCATGATGCTTACGGTGAAGAAAGTCCTGCTCGGAGAAGGAGTCAACTACGGCAAACAAACAACGATAGGACGGTTCAACGGGAAGAACTGATGATGCAATACAACAATATAAAATAGAATGACAATGAAAATTCCATTAAAAAGTCAAATCTTTTCCGAACGAAAAATGGCGGGAGCGAGAGCGCTGTGGAGGGCAGTCGGAATGAAAAAGGAACAGTTCGGCCGTCCGATCATAGCCGTCGTCAATTCTTTTACACAGTTTGTGCCGGGGCATGTACATCTGCGGGAGATCGGGCAGGCGGTGAAGCGGGAAATTGAGAGCTTAGGGTGTTTTGCCGCCGAATTTAACACGATAGCTATCGACGATGGCGTCGCGATGGGACACAGCGGCATGATGTATTCTCTCCCTTCGCGTGATTTGATTTCCGACAGCGTAGAATACATGGTGAGCGCTCACCGGGCCGACGCAATGATCTGCATCAGCAACTGCGACAAGGTGACGCCGGGAATGCTTATCGCAGCGATGAGGCTCAACATCCCTACCGTATTTGTTTCCGGCGGCCCGATGGAGGCGGGACAGATGGACGGGCATGGAGTAGACCTGATTGATGCGATGATACGCAGTGCGGACGAGACGGTTACGGACGAGAAAGTTTTGGAGATAGAACAGATTGCCTGTCCCACCTGCGGATGCTGCTCCGGCATGTTCACCGCGAACTCTATGAACTGTCTTACTGAGGCTATCGGACTCGCCCTGCCGGGCAACGGAACGATTCTCGCTACACACGTAAACCGCCGCCGACTGTTTTCTCGTGCCGCAAAGCTGATTGTAGAAAACGCATACAAATACTACCGCGACGGCGATGAAAATGTGCTTCCGCGCAGCATCGCCACCCGTGATGCATTCCTGAACGCAATGACGCTCGATATCGCAATGGGAGGCTCAACCAACACCATAATCCACCTGATCGCAGTTTCGGCGGCAGCCGGTGTATCTTTCGGCATGGATGATATTGACTCCCTCTCGCGCCGGACGCCGTGCCTGTGTAAAATATCCCCTGCAAGCCGATTCTACGTACAGGATCTGAACCGTGCAGGCGGAGTATTCGGCGTTCTGAGCGAACTGCAGAACGGGGGTTTGCTCGAAGACTCTGTTTTGCGCGTTGAGGGGACGACACTCAAAGAGGCGATAGGGGACTATAAATCAAGAATTGTGAACACTAAGCCTGAAGCGCCCGGCAATAAATTCAGTCTGGAGCTCGGATCGCAGGAAAAGTATTACGAACATTTCGATACCGACCGCATTACGGGATGTATCCGTGACATTGAACACGCGTACAGCGCCGACGGTGGGCTTGCGGTTCTCAGGGGCAATATCGCCACCGGCAGCTGTGTGGTAAAAACCGCGGGAGTAGACGGGAACATGCTTCGGTTCACCGGTACTGCGAAGGTATTCCATTCCCAGGAGGATGCTTGTTTGGGAATACTCGGCAGGCCGGAGGAAGGCGTTGCGCCGACGGTCGAAAAGGGCGATGTGATAGTAATCATTTATGAAGGGCCTAAGGGCGGACCGGGTATGCAGGAGATGCTGTACCCGACGTCATACCTCAAGTCGCGGGGATTGGACAAGGATTGTGCACTCATCACCGACGGACGTTTTTCGGGAGGCACATCCGGTCTTTCGGTCGGTCATATCTCGCCGGAAGCCGCATCGGAGGGAGAGATAGCTATTGTTCGCGATGGCGACGTCATTGAGATCGACATTCCTGCCCGCACGATCAACGTACGGCTGGCTGAATCCGAGATTGCCGCCAGGATGGAAGAGGAAAGGCTGCGTGGGGGCCGTGCCGCATTTACGCCTAAGAGGAGCAGGAGTGTTTCGGACACATTAATTAGTTACGCCCGCAATATAAGTTCTGCTGACTTGGGAGCGGTAAGGTTAGTTGGTTGTTGAGGGGGATTTCACTCTCCTTTGCACGCAACCCGGAAGCCGATACCGACGATACGGGCGCTCGGGAGGGAGTAGCCGCGACCCGAGACGCTGCAGTTGGACTCGGTACCTTTCCAGTAGCCGCCGTGTAAGACGCGATGAATACCCGAAGCCTGCACTGCATTGGATGGTGTATCTGCGGGAAAGGTATCACTATTCCCGCTCCAAGTCCATTCATGAACATTACCACTCATATCAAAAAGATCAAGCTCATTGGGGCCTTTCGTTCTTACAGGGTTAGTGCCGTAATAACCGTTGACGGTACAAGAAGTACCATTGGTATTGTCCCAATACCAGGCAACCGCGCAAATATCATTGCTGCCCGCATAGGTATAATCATGCGTATCTTTTCCGCCGCGAGCAGCATATTCCCACTCCGAGTCGGTCGGAAGACGATAACCATTCTTACTGAAATCGCAAGTGGCGTTACTCCAATTGCTATTGCTGCCTGTGGGAATACCTTTGTAAGTTAAAGTATCGAAATTCACGTTAGTGACGGTATAACACAGCTCCTTCTTTTCAAGAATACTCAACTTGTTACAATAAGCAATAGCATGATACCAATTCTGATACTCAACAGGCAAAGCCGAAGTCGGACGATCGGTGACATAGCTCGAACCACTACCGTTGCAGCTGAAATAGGGGGGATTTGTACTTATGTCGCCCATCACATACTCAAACTGTGCCTGGGTTATCTCTGTCTCGCTCATCTTAAAATCTAGGATCTTAGCACTGGTTGATGAATTAGAAGAACCATAACTCCACGAAGAAGAACCCTCAACAGGTAGCATCTCCGGCTTCAAAAAAGACAGAGGATAGTAGTATTTAGCGGTTACTCTGGTATGATCTTTTATGGCGATATCGAACGTTATGAAGTTTTCTTCCTGAATACCTCCTTGCGGAACACCGTCAAGGAAGAACTCATACCATTCGGCG
>JAIRMF010000011.1 GCA_031258895.1 Dysgonamonadaceae bacterium
CATGGTCGGAACGCTGGTATCGTACCGTTTCCGCTGGGTTAACACCCGCAATATTCCCGGCCCGTGGTCGGAAATCGTGTCGGCAGTTATCGCCTAACAGCGCAAGGGGGCAGGGTTACGCTCTGCCCTTTTTTATGTGCATTTTTATCAGACTGAAAAATAATCACAACAATGAAACGAACGTTCTTTATAATCTTCTCTGCCCTCTGTCTCTGCATTGCAGACAGGGCAGCAGCGCAAGTCACAATCGGGTCTCTCGTCGACCCGCAGCCTTTCTCCATCCTTGAACTCGTCGGCGGAGGCACGCGTGGATTCAGGCTGCCGCAGATGACCACCATACAGCGTGATGCACTCGATTTGACGGGCAAAGATGCGGCTCGCGGCCTGCAAATCTTCAACACCACTACCAAATGCGTCGAGACGTGGAACGGGTCAAAATGGATAGAGGCTTGTCCGCCGGAAGGGCCTGCTGAGTCTCCCATATCTCCTTCTTCCGAGACTTCAGTCGGCTCTTTCTGCGGCATAACGGCGAGCAACAATAACTGTACATTTACTGCCGCAGCCGACCCTGATGCTGTGGCGTATGAGTTCTTCCTTTCCGGCACTTCACAGGGTATTCAGAGTAGCAACAGCATAACATTTGATGAGACCGTAACGACTACCACCGATGTTACCGTCAAGTATTACTATCCTCCATCCTTTTTGAAGCCGGAGATGCTACCGGTTGCGGGTAATGCTTCGTGGAGTAATAATACTGAGAAGATTTCTGTTAATATCCCAAGTTTTAAGATGAGCAAGACAGAGGTTACTCAGGCACAGTTTGAGTATGTGATGGGAAAAAATGAGTCTTATTTCGGGTGCGGTAATAATGATAATAACAGCTATGCCAAGAAAGGTAATGCAACTTCGGCTTTGCCTGTTGAGACGGTTAACTGGTACGGTGCTATTACTTACTGTAACAAGCTAAGCCTTAAAGAAAACAAGACGCCGTGTTATTCGGTAAAGGACGCGCAAAGTAACGAAATAGACTGGGAAGGTTCAGTTACTATTCCCACAAGCAGCGATTCCTACTGGAATGCAGCCTATTGCGATTTCAGTAAAGATGGCTATCGTCTTCCGACCGACTCGGAATGGGAATATGCCGCTCGCGGCAAAAATGGTGCGGATACTTATACCTATGCCGGCAGTGATGATATTTGCGCGGTTGCCTGGTATAGCGGCAATAACAACACAACCAGCGACTGTGCCAAACCTTGTGAGTCTGTTTACGGCCCCAAGCCTGTAAAAATGAAAACAGCCAATAATCTTGATCTTTGTGATATGAGTGGTAATGTTTGGGAATGGACTTGGAGCGGGGATAGCGATGTCTTTCCCGCAGCTACACCATCCAATGCAGTGCAGGCTTCGAGTCCTTATTGCGGCTTACGCGGCGGCCGCTGGGACGTTGGCGAGTCCAACTGCCGCGTCTCGGATCGCTTCAACGACGTCGACCCGAGCGACTGGTACAGCGATATCGGCTTCCGGGTTGCCGCGAGTATAGTTCCTTGAGTGAATAAAAAGAATTCGTTTCATTGTTGAAAAAATACCCCCAGAGGTTCTGTGAATATAACTTTTGGGGGTATTTTGTGTGAGGACAGGCCGGCAAACTACCTGCCGGAAGCCCGGAAAAGATAATAATTAAGCCAGTTGGAAAACAAAATCTCGGCGTGAGCGCGCCAGCGTACACAAATACGATCGGCAGCGGCGCCGCTACGATAATAATTCACCGGAATTCCGGCCGGCAGACCTTTAGCCAAGTCGCGAACATACTCGTTATGTAATGTCAAAGGGGAATATTCCGGATGGCCGGTAATGAAAATCTCCCGCCCGCCCCGAGCAATCACCGCGTAAACGCCGGCCTCCGCCGATTCGGAAACCAAAACAAGTCCATCCGTCCGGAGAATATCCTCCCTGTCGATCCCCGTATGACGGCTGTGGGGAGCATAAAACTCATCGTCAAATCCGCAAAACAAAGGTAAAGATTGATTGACCGTGTGAAGAAAAACGCCCGACAGCTTCTCCGGAAGCGGATGCTTATCAACGCCGTAAAAATGATAAAGCGCCGCCTGCGCCGCCCAGCAAATGTAAATCGTAGACGCAACCTCCGAGCCGGCCCAGTCGAATATCGCAGTCAGCTCCTCCCAGTAGGTGACGTCCCTGAAGTCCAGCAGCTCGACCGGTGCGCCGGTGATAATCATGCCGTCGAAATGTTCACCTCTGATCTCGTCGAAATACCGGTAAAATTTGTCAAGATGTTCCTGCGGCGTGTTCTTGCTCCTGTGCGTGCGTAACCGCACAAAAGTAACCTCCGTCGCAACAGGAGAATGCGCCATAAGACGCAAAAAATCGACCTCAGTCTCGGTCTTGAGAGGCATCAGATTCAAAAGCGCAATACGGAGGCGCGACGCCGAACTCAATGAGCCGGCGCATGGAAAAATATTCTCCCCTTTCAGGATTTCCACAGAAGGAAGGTTGTCAGGCAGGTTTATCAGCATCGCTTTAACGGCATATTAAATTGTTATCAGTATCTCAGCCACCTTGCCAACTCTCCCCAGGTCGGTTTCTTCCCGTACATCAGGACGCCGGTCAGGTAGATCTTCGCCGCCAAACGAACGGTGGCTATAACGGTCGCAAACAACAAAACAACGGACAGCAGTAACTCCGGCCAGGGAACCCCAAACGGCAGGCGAATCATCATCACTATCGGTGAAGTAAACGGAATGAGCGAAGCCCAAAACGCAAACGGACCGTCAGGGTTTTGTGCGCCGTATGAACCGGCAAAGAAAGCAAACACAATCAGGATCGTTATCGGCGTTATGTATTGTTGCGAATCCTCGGCGCTGTTAATTACCGCGCCGATGGCGGCAAAAAAAGAAGCGTAAATCATATACCCCCCCACGAAAAACAGCACAAAAAACAGGCACAGCCGCATCAGCCCGACGTCGGCAAGCGAGCCGGCTATTCCCGCCGGAAACAGCGAATTGCCCGGTATCGTTGCGCTTGTCGAAAGAAGGGCGACGAATGTAACCCATACGCCGAACTGTGTTATCCCAACCAGTCCTATTCCGATGAGTTTCCCTATCATCAGGTCGAACGGCTTGACGGAGGAGATGATGATTTCCACTATCCGGTTGGTTTTCTCTTCCATCACGCCATGCAGTACCATGTTTCCGTAAATCATGATGAACAGATAGATCAGGAATGTAAAAATCATACCGACCGCCGAGGCCGTCTCGGTCGACGAGATTGCCTGCTTCGACGACGAAGCGTCGGCGCTGCCGAACTTCTCGCCTTTCAGGTTGATGTTGATACGGCTGTCCCGAATAATCTCTCGGATGTTCGCGATGTTGTATGAAGAGAGTTTTTTGTTTCTCAGGTAATCATTAAGCTGTGAATTGATCAGGTTTTCGGCTTCGGCTGCAATATGGTATTCCGACAGCAACGAAACAGCTTTCGGATTCTCCAGCAGGTCGCCCGTGATGACCAGGCAAGCGTACGGCGACTCGACCGCATCCTCCGTGAAACGGTACTGTCCGTCGTTTTTAAGTACCGCGAAATATTCTCCTGTATGGTCAATAACCTGAATAATCCGTTCTTTCCCCTCTCCGATCCTCGCAAGAAAGACCGTCCCGACGCTCAACCCGATGAAAAGTAGCGGCATGAGGATAGTCATCACTATGAATGATTTCTTCCTGACCCTTGTCATGTATTCGCGTTCGATGATGATCCACATCTTGGGCCTAATATTTTTCATCGTCTTTTGCACCGTTTACGGTTTGTATAAAAACATCGTTCATTGACGGGATTTCTTCTTCGAAAGTCAGGATTCGGTTGTCTTTTACTATCCGTGTGATAAACTCTGCGTTGTTGATTGCGGGATGTTTTTTCACCCTGAAAAAGTACGCGCCGCAGTATTTCGACCGGTCTATTATTTTGCAGAGCGAATCATCTGAAACCAGGGTTTCATTTTCCGTCTTCAACCTGAAAATATCTTGCCGGAAGCGGCTGCGGATTTCGGCTACTCCACCTGACAGCACGGCTTTTGCGTGATCGATAAGCGCTATTTCATCGCACAGTTCTTCTACCGACGCCATGTTATGTGTTGAGAAGATTATGGTTTTCCCTTCCGATTTCAGTCTCAGGATTTCGTTTTTGATCAGTTCGGCGTTCAGGGGGTCGAAGCCTGAGAACGGTTCGTCGAAAATCAGCAGTTCCGGACGGTGCGCGATTGCGGTGATGAACTGAACTTTCTGCTGCATACCTTTCGACAGTTCTTCCAGCCGGCGATTCCACCACGCAATGATATCGAATCTGTGGAACAGTTCTTTCAGTCTTGCGGTAGCTTCTTTTGCGGTCAATCCTTTCAGTCGTGCGAGGTATACTGCCTGTTCGCCGGCGCGCATTTTACGGTACAGTCCCCGTTCTTCGGGCAGGTATCCGATTCTGTAGACGTCTTCCGGTTGGGAGGGTATTCCGTGGAACAGCACTGCACCGGCATCCGGTGCAGTGATACGGTTAATGATTCTGATCAGTGTTGTTTTGCCTGCGCCGTTAGGTCCGAGCAGTCCGAACACGCTGTTTTCCGGCACCTTGATACTCACTTTGTCGAGTGCCGTATGTCCGGAATATTTTTTGACGACGTCTATTGTTTCGAGGAAACACATGTTTTGAAATGTAACAGGGGGCGCACCTACCCAACCGTGCAAAGATAGGTTTTTTCAGTTACATAAAAAAACATCGTTATTCACTTGCGGCAACCCTGAAGCCGATATTGGTGTTGCGGGTGTACGGGGTGTAGCTGCTGCGATATGAAACACGGTAGTAGGACTCAGCAGAGCCATAGTGGCCGCCGCGATTGACGCGAATAGGACCCAGGTAGGAGTATTTACCTTCAGGATCATCAGGATTATTAACGCAACAGTCATGATAGGCGCCATACCAGTCCCAACACCATTCAAATATGTTGCCGCTCATATCGTAAAGGCCAAGCTCATTGGGAAGTTTCGTTGCTACGGGCTTGGCGCCAAAAGTAGGGCTGTTATTCTTGTTATACCATGCAACCTTGCCGATGTCATTGATGTCATTGTTACCGCTGTAAAGACAATAGTTACCGCTTGTGCCGAGCGTACGGGTGTATTTATTTTTCTGACCGCCACGAGCGGCATATTCCCATTCGGCCTCAGTGGGAAGACGGTAACCATTAGCATTGCGATCAGGAACGGCAGCATCCCATTTAGAAGAGGACTCTTTGGGAATAGCGTTGTAAGTTAAACTTTCCCAGTCTGCTTTTGACGTCAAGCCCTCTACGGTATAACAAATGTCCCTACCTTCAAGAATACTTAATTTATTGCAAAAAGCAATCGCATCGTACCAGCTAACATTATACGCAGGATAATCATCGCCGATACCGATAGTACTATTCCACGCAGGATCAGTGTTCTCAATCCCCATAACAGTCTTAAACTGTTTTTGCGTAATCTCAGTCTTCGACATATAAAACGAATTCAGAGCTACCTTGTGGACTGTGTTGATGCCTGGGTATAATTCTAAGACATTACACAATAAATTTCCACTTTCATAGTTAGGCTTTGCCGGTTCGTCACACTGGACCCCCATGTAAAACACTCCTCCTGTAACGGGCTTCATCGTAATCTTTACTTCAGTAGCAGTAGCAGTACCGGAAACCGCGACAATACGATCAACATCGCACAAAACAATAGCTGTGAAATCCGTCTTCAAGTCCTTACAAACCTGATCGTTTTCATCACAGTACGGATCATAATGAGGGACAAAAGGCTCTCCCGAAGGACATTGCTGTATCCATTTCGTCCCATTCCA
>JAIRMF010000019.1 GCA_031258895.1 Dysgonamonadaceae bacterium
GCTTCGGAGTCGCCTCCTGTGATGTATGGAAGCCAGTTCCCCCAGCTGTCGCCGGACTGATATCTTATTTCTGCCGAGTCGCGTGTGAACCTGATCTGAAAGTCATTGTTGGGATAACCGTTAAGTAATATTCCGCCGTTTGTTTGCCACGGAGTCCATGTATAATTGCTCGAGTTCCCCGACATTTTCCTTGTCTCTACTCCTTTTCCGGATATCAAGATCTGCATGGTCGTTGAGTTGCTGTACGCGACAAACAGGAAACAGGTCTCTACCGAGCCGTAGACCAGTTTGTATTTGTACACATTGCCCGGCGTGGTGAGTTTATTGAGGTCGATCGGCTTTGAGGTGTACGGGCCGATTTCGCCAAGGTCAATGATATGACTACTGTCGATATTATAGGAAGTGCCTCCCTGTACGATCGTCGTCAGACCTTTGTGGGCCACAAGATCGTTTTTCGCTGCCGTTGCGGTTGTCTGTGCATTGTTTGCAGTCTGTACACCGGCTTCAGCGGCGTCTTGTGCCTGTGATATGGAATCTATAATCTGGGAGAGCATTTCATCGGGTATGTCCGGGGTGGTAATATTCTTCTCGACAAAGAAAACGATGGATTCGACCAAGTCTCTCAGGGTGGCGCCTATCCTGACGGCCGTGTTTTCTTTGTTCCGGATCTCGTTTTTTATCTCATCTGCTATCTTGAGTAAATTCTGTATTGAGTAAATCATATTTATATATTTTTCTGCAAAAATAAACTTTACCGGCTTTTTTAAAAAAGACATTATACAAAGCTACTGACAAATGAAAAACCGCTTCCCGTGTATGGAAATTTATTCATTCCAATGTATAAAGTATCCCAGGCGTCCGTCCCATCGGTACGGAACTCTAACCTGTCCTCTTCCGTTTCGGCGAGTTTTTCTCCCGATTTGTCTTTTTTGAAGCCTTCCGCACCGGTCCGTGTTCCGGTCTGTTCCATGGCAAGTAGAAGGGCTTCGTTGTTCTCGCGGTTAAAGAGCGGCGTCAGTCCGGATTGCCCCTTAAACCCGTTGGATATCATGAGCCACTTTTCGGTGTGTTTCATAGGAGGACCGATATATATCGGCTCAACAGTCCATCCTAATTTTTCAAATTCCAGACAGACAACCGTTTTGAAATCCTCATCGTTTACGGCGTAATTGGAGTTCAGAGCTGTCGAGTCGTAGTAATATACGATTGTTTTTTCTTTTTGGTACCGGTAGTAACGGCAGAAATCCTGAACGCATTCGCGGATTTTACGTTCATACTTAACATAGAATGATTTAAGAGTTCGCATTGCGGGTCCGTCCTTTTGAGCGCAAACTATCCAGTTAATGTTTGCGTTATAGTCCATCGCGATGGCTATCGGCTGATTGGTATTAAGGTCAGTGTCTTGGAGGCATGATTCCTCTTGTGCTTTGTCGAACTGGTATTCGAGAGAATCGAGATAAGAGTTGTCGTTTGCGGTGTAATAATGGATTGATTCTCGCAGGTTATTATAGAAGCCGTCCCTTAATATGCCGACTTTTTTGCAAAGGATAGACGTCTGGAAAACGAGCGGCGGGAGGTTGCGTTTTTGTTCACGGATATAGTTTTCTCCAAGCACTAACAGATTTTCGATAGAGGAAAATTCTTTATAATACACGGCTATTGACCGGAATTCGGCAAGTCTTTTATAGTAAGTTTTGAGTTGTGTGGAAAGGTATCCGGGCGGTGTGATTCCTTGCTTAATGTCGTTACGGATACGGTTTTTTATTTGCCATATCTCGTATATCAGTCCGTGTATAGCGGCTATCAATTCGGGGTCGCATTCTTTTTCATACTTTAGAAACCATGAACCCCGCTTGGTTGTAGGCATGTCGGACATGATGAGCACGGAATGGTGATAGGATCGGTCTCCAAAGTGTCCACGGTATCCTCCATTTGCCGGAAAAGTTTCGTCTTTTAGCTTGTCGAAGTTGATAAATTTCGCTTCGTCGATTATCAAATAGTCGAGAGTTAGGGAGTTACTGGTGCCTGGTCTGTCCTGCGATATGATGTACGCGCAGGATCCGTTGTACATTGAGATGACATGTTCATAGTCTGCAGGCTGGATATAAGGATCCGCGAATCCTGCGGATTTGGGTGGTTTTCGTCCTATGAAATAGTGCACATCCCGCTGGTATCCGAAAGAATCGAGAGCGGCGAGCGTTCCCGGCAGGGTGTTGGTTAGTCCGTGACGATAGGAGGGCACTATGAAGGCTCCTGACGAGCGGGGCATTCGTTGAAAGTTTCGCAGGAAAAAAGGGGCGGCCACGCCATGTGTTTTTCCCAGTCGCCGCCCACCGACAAATACGGTTGTTTTCGCTCCGGTAAACATTACCTCCTGTTGTGGCGGGTTGAAATATATCTCCCTGCGTTTACTCATTGATAATGTCCCTGGTTATTGGTTCGTCGAAATCGACGGATTCAAATTGAATATCTTCGATTTCATTGCTGTATTTTTTCTTTAGTTCGGCTATTCGTTGCTGTATGTTTGCAACCGGCTTGATGCCTATAACAGACGGATCGGATACCGGTTCAAACTGCTGTGGAATAATTTCATCCCAGGGTATTTTCTGAGGTTCTTCCTTGTCGAGTTTGTTGTATTTGGCATATTGCGCGGACGCCGCTACCATGGACCGGGTATCTTTTCGTTTTTCGGCAAGATGGTAGGCGGACATGATCATGTTGTTGAATTTGAACCGGTGAAAAGCCGACGATGTTTCGGTCATCTCTCCGAGCAGGATCTTGATCAGTTTGATGTCTTCGTATGCAATGCTTTGGTTAACCTTGCCGACGGCCATGATATGATCCCTGATCTCGACGTCTTTTTTTGATGGACTGTTGAGCCAAAGCGTGTAGGCGGACCGTAGCCGAACTATACGGGCGATCAGCGTATCGGGCAAGGATTGTTCCCTCATCGAATCGGTATCGTCGAAGAGGTGTATACGACACTTTTCCAAGGTGTTGGGACGGGGCATAAGCGTTCCGATTAAAAGACGTGTTTACGAATCGTTTTTCGGTACCGTCAGTCCGAGTGTTTTCAATTCTTCGATTTGTTCGGATGAGATTCCTGCATTATACCGTATGAGCAAGTCAAGCCGGTCTTGCATTTTTATGAGCAATGATTGTTTGTCGTCTCCTGTGAGTGTTTTGAGGCGTTGTTTATTGATAGACAGGTATTTTCGGGCAGCGGATATTAATTTATCAATACCGACGGCTTCCTTGTTTGCTTCCGATGGGCTACCGGGAACGTATCTGTCATAAGTTTCCCAGTTTTTGCGCAACTGTGTGTCGTCATTTTTTAATTGTTTAAGGAGGGGATACCGGTCGCATGGCTGTGAGTCGATCAGTAGTTTGAGATGCTCGTGTATTTTTCTCATTTCGCGATAGATCTTCAGGTTGTTGTCGACTAACGCTTGTATGTCGTGTGGAAGTTGGTCGTGATCGGATCGCTTGCCTTTGTTACCGGATTCACCTTCGTAGAGCTTTTGTGCATTCGTGAGGGTTATTTCTATGATTTTTGGAGCCTGCCGTTCAAGTATCTGTATTTCATCCTGCGCTTTGCTATTGGAACGGAAATTGTGTATTTTCTGCAGTTCGTAACGGAGTTTTGTGATATTGTTCCGCCGGACGATGTTTTGATACAGGATCTTATTGCGATTTAATTTCAGTAGCAGTATTGCCGCCTGCTGCAGGTCGATAGCTTCATCGGGAGTATTGAGGATTTTTTTGACCTCTAAAAGTAACTGTTCCATAGTTCTTCGTTTTTTGCAACAAAGGTAATGACGGTTACAGGATAAGAAAAAGACATAAAAAAACCCGACGCTTATTTGTCGCCGAGCTTTAGTTATTCTCGTAAAATGGAATCAGAATATTATTTGTTATAATAATGACCTTTTAGTGAATAGATTGTAATTACATCATTTTCGACGGAATAAATGATTCTGTTTTTTTTATTGATTCTTCTCGACCAATAACCTGAAAGATTTTCTTTCAGCAGTTCCGGTTTACCGATTCCGGCGAACGGAGTTATTTTCATGGAATTTAACAGGCCTTCTATTTTTCTGATTATTTTTTTGTCAGTTCGGAACCAATACTCCAAATCCTGTTCCGCTTCATCTTTAAACAGAAATTCCATACTTACCCAGATCTATCTTTTTGGAAGGTTGTTTTTCTGCTCGCCGGATTTTTGCTATAAAATCGGGATCATAAAGTTTATCAACCGAAACACCCTCTGCGGAAAAAAAATCTTTGAGTTTTTCTCCGTATTTTCTTAGGTCAATACGCGCGAAAGTCGGCACGCCGTCCCTGTCGGTTTCAATATAAATACCTGTAGATCTCATATGATGTAATTTTCTACAAAGGTAGGGCATTTTACCATATTCACCAAATGGTTTTACATGTTTTACAACATAAGACTTAAATGAAGAAAGGCCTCCCTCAGGGGAAGCCTTTCACTCGCTGTAATATTTTTTTGTATAGATCAGTGCAGTGCAGACTCACTACGTCGATTCGTTGATATCCCCGTCGACGGTTTCGATTAGCCCGTTGTAGAACGGGGCGGGCATGACGTCTGTTACGGACACTTCGAGAGTTGTCCCCATCTCATCGGTCGGACTTCCGCCGAGCGCCTGTGATGGGTTTGTTTCGGTCTGGTACATCTCATTACCGATGACGCGATATTTTCCCGGTTTTGTTTGAACTATGTAAACATAGTCATCGTTGTTTGCCAACCGGCAAAATGCCGTAGCAAGTTCTTCCGTTCCGGGATGAACAAACGTTGCGGTGTTGAGCGCTGTTTTGGACGGTTTTGTCCCCTGTGACGCGGAGGTGACAGGCGATTTGTCTACCAGAACCTGTAGCTTTTGCCATTTTTTATCGGTCTCCAGGGTGAAGTCACCGGAGTATGTAGCAAGAACGGACATGTCGGTGGTATATGTTTCCGCCAGTGTGGGCCAAAGCACTATATCGCGTTTAGGGATAAAATATACATTGGTCCGGATTCCGGGAAGATTGATTTTACCGTCGCACCAGTTGAGTGACTGGGGTGTTAATCCTGTGCAAGGTGTTGCCATAATTATAAAATTTTAATATTCATTTTTACTACTTTGAAGATAATTAGCCGGTGCTGCTGTTGCCGCCGTTGGAGGGTGGGGGCGCTACGTAGAGTTTTCCTACGAGCAAACGTTCGGCAGATATGGTCTCGTACTGCGTTCCGAAGAAAAGTGCGGCAACGAAGCTGAGTTTCCACACGTCATGCTTTTCGATTGTGATCTGCTCCAAGGATGATTTCATGTCTGTTCCTATAAG